>JBOGWZ010000005.1:0-28721 GCA_050694075.1 Actinomycetota bacterium
GAAGAAACGGGACCTGCTCAATCGGATGTGACGATCAGTCGGACTCGATCGCCGAACCGGTCCCCCATCCCTCGAACGTTCCCGGGATGCCACCATCGTGTTGAGTCGGGTAGTCGTACTCGTCGATGAGGACGTCGCTCAGATGCTGGGACTCGCCCCCCTCGGATAGAAGCCACGCGTCGATCTGATTGACGATGATCCACGATCGCTGTTCGGATGAGTCCCACACGCCTGTGTCCTCGTCGCGCCACAGGTGCCCGGCCGAGATGACCTGCGGGTACCAACCGACGAACGTCTGCGGGAACTGCCGTGGATCCAGTTCCAGCACGGTCTCGTAGTCGCCGCCACCTTCGGTGAAGCTCACCCGTCCGAGCTCGAACGTCTCCCACGGATCCTCGATGCCCTTCATGCAGCACGCACTGAAGACGTGGACGGAGCTCTCATCACGGACGTGGGGGCCGCGGAGGTGCGTGCCCCGCTCCAAGGCCATCTCCTGGATCATCGGGAACGGATCCGGGTCGCCGCGTGAGTCGGTCTGATAGAGCTCGGACGTCTCTTCCCATCCCGCCGCGTAGTAGATGTAATCGCCGACCGGGTCCCACGCGATCGGCGGGTTCACCTGGATAGGGCCGTCCCATTCCGCGATCGGAACGATCTCGGCGTCGGGTTCCGACGACGGCACACCCACCACGATGTGCGGCTCGTCGGTGCCGTTGTCCACGACCCACGCGGCGCGCCCGTCGGGGGCGAACGACGGGTACTGACCCGCTCCGAGGCTGGTCGTCGTGCTCGTTTCGAGGTCGACGTGGAAGATCTCCCCGGGGGGGCCGGACCCGAGCTGGTAGAGGAGCTCGGTGCCGTCGGGCGCGAGCGAGGGCCACACCTCGTCTTCCGGCCCAGCGGCGAGGACGACGCGCTCTCCTTCCAGCGTCTCGCCGAACACGTCGCCGCCTGCCGAATAAACGAAGACGACGTCCTCCGCCCGAGCTTCGGCCTGTCCGTCCTCGGTCGGCGCCGGGGCAGGTGACTCGGTGTCGCCGATGTGGCTCACGGAGTTGGTCGAGTTGTGAGTGAGCCAGATGCCGGTGCGACCGACCGCGACGTCGAACGGTCGCCCAGTCAACGGGAGCGCCTCCCCAACCCGGTCGCCGGTGCCGTCGTCGAACCGGGTGAGAAGTCCGGCCCCCTCGACACCGTGGTCGAGCGCGCCGGTCACCCCCCACACCAGGCCCCGATACACGGACACGCCTGTGTAAGCGCCCTCGAGGAAATGCACGTCGGTCGCCTTTCCGGTCGGATCGATGCGAGCGAGCGCTCCCGTTTCTCCGACCGAGAGCCACACCCCTCCTCCACCGACCGCGAGGTCGGCATTGCGCTGGACGCTTCCCGCCAGCTGGGGCTCTTCGGCAAGAGGAAGTTCCGAGGTGTCGTCACGTTCGTTGGTTCGCGCGATCACCGGGAAGCTCCTGCCGGCCGCGTGCCTCTCGCCGAGCGTCCACACTTCCCCGTCCCCGACGGCGACATCGCTGGCGCGTCGGGCTGCGGCCCACTGCTCTACCTGATCGGTCTCGGGGTCGATCCGCTTCAGGACGCCCTCGCCGGCAGCCACGACCCACACTCCGCCCTCGCCGAAGGCGATGTCGAGGTGCTGGCCCGGCCTGGCGACCTCGATCGAGGTCTGCACGACGCCCTCGGTGCCGGCGGGGAACTGGATCTTGGTGACGACGCCCAGGCTCGGATCGGCAACCCATACCGCGTCGTCCCCCACCGCGACGTCGTCCGGAGCCCCGCCGACGTCGACGGTCTCGGCGATCTCGTTGGACGTCTGATCGATCCGCATCACGCTGCCGTCGCCCGAGTTCGCGACCCACACGCCGGCTCCTCCGATGTCGATCCCGCTGGGCGCGTCCCCGACCGGGATGCTCTGGGTCACCGCGAGGAAACGAGAGGTGACGTCGAGGGCCGGCCCTCGGACGTCCGGGCCCGACGCCGGAGAAACGTAGAGGAGCAGCGCGATCGCGGTCGCGGTCGCGACCGCCGTCCCGAACGACACCCTGAAGAGCCTCCGGCGCCGGCGCTTGAGATAACGCTGCCGCGCCGCGACCGGGTCCGACGGGGCGAAGGCGTCGCCGACCGACTTGAGGGACTCGCGGAGGAGACGCTCGAGGTCCCTCATCGCTCGCTCCTCTCGAGAGCAGGACCGAGTGTCTTCCCGAGCTTGGCGCGCGCCTTGGAGAGCTGGGACTTAACCGTTCCGACCGAGCACTGAAGCGCGTCGGCGATCTCCGCCTCGGGGAGGTCCTCGAAGTAACGAAGCACGACCGCGGCCCGCTGGCGCTCGGGGAGCCTGAGCACCGCCTCCCACACGAGGCGCTTGGTCTCGTGCATCTCAGGGTCCCAATCCGGCCGCCGGCGCTGGTCGGCGCGGTGGACGGTGGCGTTGACCCGCGCCTCGATCGCCTTCCTCCGGATCTTGGAGCGGCAGAGGTTGATCACGGCTCGGCGCAGGTAGGCGTCGGCCGCGTCCAGGTCGCGTATTCGCCACCATCCCGAGAAGGTCTTCAGCAGAGCCTCCATGACTATCTCCTCCGCCAGCGCGGCGTCGCCGAGGATCACGTAGGCGAGCCGGCACAGCGGTGCGTAGTGGGCGTCGAACAACGCCGCGACCGCTTCGTCTCGGGCATGCTCCGAGCGCTCCATCAAACCGGCACGGCCCTCGGCCACGGCGTGTGCTCCCACAGGCGTCGTCTCCTCGACGGGCAACAGACGCCGGGAGCGGGCCGTGGGTTGCCCGCGGCAAAACGTGAGGTCCGCACGAAATCAGTCTAGGAGCGAGGCCTTCCCGTCGAGCGCGTTTAAGGCTGCTTGCGTGGCCCGGCCAGGCGTCGGGCTGAGGAACGGCCCGGCGAGTACTGAACCCGTCGGCGTAGGCTGCGGGCGTGGACTTCTCGATCGAGCCCGAATACGCCGAGCTCCAGCGGAACCTCGAGGGCTTCATAGAGCGGGAGCTGCGCTCCCTCGAGAAGGAAGCGCTCGATCCCGAAGAAGACGCCGTGCCGGTCGAACTGCGCGATCGCGTCAGGCGACGGTCGGCCGAGCTGGGTTTCTACGCCGCCGACTTCCCCGAGGACCTCGGCGGGAGCGGCCTCCCGCAGCTCGGCATGGTGTTGCTGCGTGAGGCCGCGGCCAGAACCGGCTGCCGTCTCGCCGCCTTCACTCTCTACGGGCCGGAGGGGCCCACCGGAGTCCTGTTGTCGGGGACCGACGAGCAGAAGAAGAAGTATCTGGCACCGCTGATCTCGGCCGAGAAGTCGATGTGCTTCGCCCTCACCGAGCCCGACGCCGGTTCGGACGCGCAGAACATCCGCACGTCGGCGACGAGGGAGGCGGACGAGTGGGTGATCAACGGCGCGAAACGCTTCATCACCAACGGCGCGCACGCCGACTTCGCACTCGTGTTCGCCGCCAACGACCGCGACAAGAAGGCGCACGGTGGCATCACCGCCTTCATCGTCGAAAAGGGAACGCCGGGCTTCCAGGTCGCTCGGGCGCAGCGCGGGATGGTCGACGGCGAAGGGCAGTACGAACTTCTCTTCGAGAACTGCCGTGTTCCGGAAGAGAACATCCTCGGCGGCCCCGAGAACGCCGGCATGGGCTTCTACTCCGCGATGCAGTTCCTAGCGATGGGGCGGCTCTCGATCGCGGCGATGTGCAACGGGATCGCGGACTTCTGCCTCTCCCAGGGAATCGACTACGCGAACGATCGCAAGGCGTTCGGACGGTCGATCGGCAAGAACCAGTACGTACAGGGCCACATCGTCGAGTCGCTGATCGAGATCAAGGCCTCCAAGCTGATGACCTACGAGTGCGCGTGGAAGTACGACGGCGGTGACCCGGTGGTCCAGGAGTCGTCGATCGCCAAGCTATATGCGTCCGAGATGGTGAATCGCGTGGTGGACCGCATGATCCAGGTGCACGGGGGGATCGGATGGATGCGGGAGCTGCCCCTCGAGAGGATCTACAGGCTGGTGCGCATCTTCCCGCTGGTCGAGGGTACGTCGGAGATACAGAAGTACATCATCGCCAAGACGCTCGGCCTCTGATCCGAGCGGAAAGGAGGTAGCGATGGCACAGCTTCCCGACGGGCTCAAGCTGACATGGCTGGGCCATGCCACAACCCTGATAGAGACGCGCGAGGGCAAGCGGATACTGATCGATCCGTGGGTCATGGGGAACCCCGCGTGCCCCGACAACCTCAAGGACCCCGGCCCCCTCGACGCGATCCTGATCACCCATGCGCACGGGGACCACATCGGCGACGCCGTCGAGCTCGGCAAGAGTACGGGCGCGCAGATCGCGTGCGTGCCCGAGACCGCGGCGTGGCTCGGATCGAAGGGCATCGCCGAGGAGAAGCTCGTCGGCTTCAACAAGGGCGGAACGGTCGAGGTCTCGGGATGCCAGGTGCACATGACGCACGCCGTGCACACGTGCGGCATCCAGGACGGCGACCGGATCATCTACGGGGGTGAGGCCGCGGGCTACGTCGTCGAGTTCAAGGACGGCTTCAAGCTGTACCACGCGGGCGACACCGCGGTGTTCTCGGACATGGCGCTGATCGCCAAGCTCCTGCAGCCCGATCTCGCGCTGCTTCCGATCGGCGACCACTTCACGATGGGCCCGCGCTCCGCGGCGGAAGCCATCCGTCTACTCGGCGTCAAGACGGTCGTCCCAATCCATTTCGGTACGTTCCCCTTGCTCACCGGCACTCCCGACGCATTGCGCAAGGAAGCTTCGGACGTGTCCGGGCTGGAGGTCGTCGACCTGGAACCCGGAGGCAGCATCTAGAAGGAGACGGCGGCTCTCCACGTCAGGACCGCGCCGACCGCGCAGATCACCGACGCCGACGCTATCGGGATCCACGTCGCAACGCGGCTCCCAAGCCGGCGCGCGGCAAACGAACGGGCCCGGAGCACGAGGATGCCGATGAGCGTCAACGCCGCGGCGAGCCCGACGCTGAATGCGGCCACGAGCGCGACGCCGAACGCGACGCGGTGAAGGGCGACGGCTCCGAGGAGCACGATTAGAGCCGCCGGTGACGGCAGCAGCCCCCCCGCGAGGGCGACCGCGCCCAGGCCCCTCCACGACAACAACGCTCCGTTCGGGTGATCGTGGTGATGATGGTGGTGCTCCCCGTGGCGGTGGGCTCGCCGGTGACGCAGGCGCGCGTACAAGAGCCAGCCGCCCAGCCCGAGCACGACTACCCCCGCCGTCAGCGACAGCCACGGGTACACGGTCTCGGGAGGGAACAGGCTCGACGCCCACAGTGTGATCAGGCCCAGCGCCACGACGCTGGCGGTGTGCATGAGCGAGACCGCGATCCCAATCGTCACCGCATCGCGCACGTGCCCCTCGGAGCCGACGAGGTAGCCGGCCATCACGGTCTTCCCGTGACCCGGGCCCAGCGCATGTAGAGCGCCGGCCCCCAGCGCCAGGCCAACCGCGCCCAGCACGAAGAACGGCGACAGCTCCCTCCTCTCGACGAGCCGGGTGAACCAACCCCCGGCGAGCTCCGGAGGAGCCGACTCGACGGCTCTTTCCGCGGCACTAGGGACCTCTCCGGCCGCGCCGGGAGCGACCGACACCTCGGCCGCGGTCACCTGTAGCGGACTCGAGAGCATGTCCTCGGGATAGGAGCGCAGCTCGTCACTGATGCTTCGCGACGGGACCGAAGACTCCGCGAGTCCCTGCCCCTCGCTCGTGTAGGCGACGATCTCCTTCCACCCGATGCGCGACGAGTAGTTGGCGTCCGTGTATCCGATCGTGGTGCGCGCGTCGGGCAGATCCCCGGTGTATTCGATCTCGATACGAAGGATCTTCAGCCCTCCCTGGCCCGGTAGCAGCGCGGCATCGGTCCGCTCGACTACGAGCTCGACAGGATCGTCGCCTGCGGTGAGCGCGAGGCCGGCGAGAAGCCGGTCTCCAAGGACCACCGCGTATGCGTCCAGCTCGGCCGGCTCGGCGCGCTCATCGGAATCGGTATCGATCTCCGGTATCTCCTGGAACGCCGCTATCTCGGCCATGTCGACGACGTAGTGCAGGGTTATCTCCGAGCGCGAGATCTCGAGGCCGCTGAAGCGGTTCACCGTGAAGTTCCCCAGAGGGTGCGCCGATGCCGTCCCGGGCCAGAGGAGCGCCCAGATCGAACCGACGAGCACCAGCAATGCGGCGCGTCTCATAGCCGTGCGAGGGTGCGCCGGGCGGTCCGCGCGTGCAGCACGGAGAAGTAGGGGTTGATCATCAACGCCCGGCGAAGGTGCGCGCGCGCCGACGAAAGTCTCCCCAACCGCATATCGATCATCCCGGCGTGGAAGTGGAACAGCGCGCTCCTCGTGCCCAGTCTCAGCGTCTCTCTCGCGACGCGTCTCGCCGCCTCGTATCGGCCCGTGGAGTAGAGGGTCCACGCCAGCGCGTCGGCGACCTGGACGCTCTGCCGTCGCTCGTACTCGGCCGTCGCCCGGTCCAGCGCGACCAGAGGATCGCCGTGATCGGCCTCGAACAACGCCAGCTCCACATCCGTGTTGACGCCGTTGGCGCGGTAGAGGCGATCGATCGCGTGCACGAGGTCGTAGCTGCGCTCCGCGGCCCCGTGCCGCCCCATCGCCGAGTAGGCGTCCCCGAGAAGAACCACGGCTTCGGGCAATGGGTAACTGTTCACCACCCGAGAGAGGATCCGCGCCGCCGAGCCTAGATGTCCGGACGCGGCCTCGACCTTCGCGAGCCCCACCCGCGCAGGGATGTAGTCGGGCAGGAGCCCCGCGCTGCGTTGGTAGGCGCGCCGGGCCGACCGCAGGCTCCCTTTATCGAAGAACAACTCCCCCAGCCGGTGCTCAACCCACGCTCGATCGGCCGCCCCGGCCGCGGCCCGCGCCAGTCTCATCGCACCCAGCGCGCCTGATGCGTCCCCGTGCAGCTCGCGCAGATAAGAAACGCGCGCGTAGGACGCGAGGTCGGGTCGCATGTCGACCATCTCCTGCAGGGCGCGCTTCGCCCCTTGATAGCGACCCAGCTCGACGAGAGCGTCGACGAGGACGCCGCGAACGTCGGGATCGTGCGGCGCCGCCTCCAGCGCCCGCCGCCCCCACCGCAGCGCCCCGACGAAGTCGTGACGACCGAGAGCCAGGAGCCCCATTCCGAGCCGGGCGTCCGGGTTACGGTCGCTTTGGAGCCCGAGCGATGCGCGCAACGACGACTCCGCCTTCGGATAGTAGGCGGGGTCCGCAGAGATGCGCGCTCTTTGCAGGTACGCGAGCCCGAGCAGTGCCAGCAAATGAGGATCCTTCTGATCGCGCAGGCGCTCTTGAAGCGCGGAGATGGTCCGTTCGATCGAGGCGTCCGCCACCACCGGCCCGACCAGGTCCCTCGGCGTCGGTACCGCAGGCTCGTCGTCGGATCCGCGCCACGGAGACAGCGTGCCCGCGGCCATGACCACCACCGCCAGCGCGCCCGCACTCAGGAGCCGCATCCGGGCGCGCGGACGGGGGTCCGAGCCGGAGCCCAGACCCCCACTTTTTCCCACGCTAGTGCGGAGCCGGGTCGGAACCCGCATGCGGAAGCGCGACGTACGGGAAGGTCGAACGGAACGGAAGCTCGTTCGCGCCGACCCCGTCGGCCAGTGTCTCCGCCGCATCGGAGTGGTCCGGCAGCAGCACGCCTTCGACCACTCGAAGCGCAACGTCGATGATGTCGTCGGCGAGCCTGCGTCCGTTCGGGAAGCCGGCGTTATCGCCGTCGATCACACCCAGCGCCGAGTACTCTGCGCAGCCGGGTGGCTCGCACGGTGGGATCGACATGTTCAACCTGAGCTGCTCGCTCGGCCTCACGCCGGCGGGCTGGTTCAGCCCTTCGATGCCGGTGAGGAACACCGCGATCAGGTCGTCACGCTGGATCCCCGCTTGGTCCGGGTTGGAGTCGGGGGCGGGGATGCTGTAGACCGCCTCGATCACGTGCGGAAGGATCGGGTCGTTCACGGCCCCCAGGAACTGCGCGTCGTCCTTGGGCCTGGATCCATTCCAGTAGTCCTTGAGGCTGATCGGCACGACGACCTCGTTCACGAGTGGCATGCCGAGCCGCGACACCTGCACGAAGTCGCCCGAACCGCGCACCGAGCCGTCGTCGGACTGGACCCGGACCGACCGGCGTGACGCGGTGCTCCACACGCCGATGACCGGGTTCGCCTCCGGATCACGTCCCGCGGCAAGGTCCTCCTTGGGGACCTGCACGGCCATCACGTGTGTGTTGAAACCGGCAAGGGTGTCGTCGCCGGCCTCGGAGAAGTCCCCGCCGTAGAGCAAGTCGAAGACCCTCAGGTCAAGGAAGAACGGGTCGTCGGCCTGGCCGGTCCAGGTCAGGCCGTTCGTTCCGAAGCTCGTGATCGCCGAGTTCGAAAGGGCTTCGAAGTTCGGCATCGACGCCGCTCCGACGTTGTTGGGCGCCACGAACGCGTCGTCGACGAGCACACGCGACCTCTTGCCCACGACTATCCGCCTGAGGTCGTAGGTCTGAAAGAAGTTCAGGTCGGGGTCGGTCAGCGAATCCACCGGCCCCGTGTTGTAGAGGAACGCCCCCGGGTTGCGGCGGTGGCTGCGGAACTTCCACCTATAGATGATGTCCGGACGCGCGTCTCCGTCGTTGTCGACGTCGATGTCGTAACGCACGCCCTTCCCGAACTCGTAGAAGTTCGGGCCGCCGGCCGGTTCCTCGAACGGGATCCAGTTGCTGATCAGAGTCACCGTCGAGGCGTCGTCCGGGCTCACGAACGCGTAGACGTCCGTGTTGTCGATCTGCGGATCCGCCCCGACAAGAGGAGCTTCGCGATGGCTCGACGCGTCTCCGTCGCTCGGCGCGAACACTGCGGCCCCCAGCAGGGAGGCCGCGAGCATCCCCGCCGCAACGATGAGCCACCTCCTCCGCATGGGCGTCCGCGCGGTTGCCTCTACCCTCATCCGTCCACCTCCGTTGTCCGGCCGGTCACCAATGCCGGCCCCTGGCACACGTTCGCAGGCGCACTGTGCCCACGTATTGCCGAAGCAGTGAAAACGACGCAGGTGGGCTAGACGAAATCGGACCAAAGCACGCGCTTCGATCCGGATGACTAGTTATCGAGCAAGTCGGTCGCCGCAAGCGCGGCCGACCATCCCTCGCGGCTCTCGACCGCGAAGCGAAGCACCCAGCCTTCCTCGGGCGCGCCCTCATCCCAGCGGAACCAGTTCAGCCCTGCCACCGCATCCCCGAGGGCCTCCGGTTCCACCGGCCAGCCCAAGCCCGCGAGCACGCTCGTCGCGTACCAGGCAAGGAAGCGGCCCAACGCCGCGCCCCGTCTCCGCCCGTGAGCTCCCCCGCTCGCCGCGGCCCACGCCATGCGCTGCAGCGCCTCCGCCGGCGTGAGCTCGCCCATCCTGAGCGACCCGAAGGTGAGGCGCGACGCCGTCGCCGCGGCATCGCCCTCCACGACCGCGGCGCGGGCCGCGCCGTTCGACTCCGAGACCCACGGTTGGACGAGGTCGAGCAACGCGTTCTCGACGTCGGGATCGTCCAGTTCGCGACCCTGCCCCGGCCCGAGCTCTCTCAGGCGCGCTTTCGGCTCCCACGGCTCGGCCACTTCAACCTCGTTCGCGCGGTAGGTGGCGAGCGCGTAGGTTGGCTCCCACGGCTGCAGCTCGAGCGGCAGCTCCAAGACCTCGGGGCGAGCGCGCCCGTCGCCGGTAAGGACCTCCCCCCGCAGGACGCGCTCCTGGGCGACGTAGGCGGCCGCCTGAGGACTCGGCATGTGGGGCACCAGCTCGGACCACCGATGCGTCGACGCCGTCACTTCGGTCAGAGGGCCGGGCGCGAACCGCATCGCGCGCGACTCGAGGACCGCCCCCGCGTACTCGCCGGGGGCCTCCAGCGCGAGCCGGTAATCGACATGCGCGGCGATCGGCCACAGCTGCTTGCCGCGCTCTAGCGCGTGTTCGCATCGTGCCTTGAGATCGACGAGCTCGTCCCACGCACGCGTCTCGCACAAGCCGTCGATCGCGCGGAGAAGCCCGTTGAGGTCTTCCGCTTCGACGAGGTCCTGGATCAGCTCAATCGCTCGGCGATCTTCTTGGCCGCCCGGGTGGCGATCCCGTAGATCGACAGCATCGGGTTCACGCCCGAGGCAGTGGGGAACGTGGATGCGTCCGTCACGAACAAGCTCTCGATCTCGTGGCTCTCGTTGTTCGCGTCGACCACCGACGACGCGGGATCCGTACCCATCCGGCAGGAGCCCATCTGATGCCACGAGCCGAAGTTCCAGGCCCGCTGGCCGGACTCCACGCGGCGAAGCTCCTCCGCCCACCGCTCGTGCGCGCCGGGGGCCGGACGGTAGGTGGTGGGGAACCCACGCGCGTGCGGCTTGAAGATCTCGGTGGCTCCCGCCGCCTCGAGGACCCTTCCCCCGGCGATCACGCCTTCGGTCATCCGTCGCAGATCGTCGCCGGTGATCTTGTACTCGATCTTCGGCCGACCGGTCTTGTCGATGCGCACGCGGCCCGACATCCGGTCTCGCATGAGGACTCCGCAGAACGAAAGAGACGCGGCTCGTCCCATCAGCTCCCTGTGCTGCGAGGCCGACAGCCACGGCAGGAACACCGCCAGCGAGCCAGGGTGAACCGGGATGGTCTCGAGGATCGGACCGTAGCCACCGTCCCAGTCCTGCAACTGAAGCGAGTACCGGGCCTGGGTCGTCCCCTCCCAGACACGAACCTCCTCGTCGAAGCTGGCGAACGGCGCCACGCCTGGGTGCAGCCGAAGATTCCGCCCGACCTGCCCTTTGAGCCCCGACCGCAGCAACAACGCCGGCGTCTCGATCGAGCCGCCTGCGACGACCACGGCGCGCGCCCTCACCACGAGGCGGTGCCCGTCCACGGAGGCCAGCACCCCGTCGGCCCGTCCGTCGCGGGTCACCACGTTCTTAACGTCTGCGTTGACGACGATGCGCGTGCCCTTAACGGCCGCGTCCTCGAGATACGTGCGCATCGTCGATTGCTTGCCGCCGACGCGACAACCGAAGCCGCAGTAACCACACTGCTCGTCCTGAGTGCATCCCCTGACCGCGCGCGGCATCATGTCGACGTGCCACCCGAGCGCCTTCAGCCCCTCCTCCATGAGGGCGTCTCGGCGTCCGGCCGCGCTCGAATCGGTGTTCACTCCGACGCGTTCCGCCGCCTCTTCGAGAGCAGCTTCGAACTCCCCCGAGACGAACGCGTCGATCCCCGACACCAGATGCCACTCCTTCAATACATGGGGTGGGGTGCGGAACGACGTCGCGAAATTGACGAGGGTGCCTCCCCCCAGCGTCGACCCGGCCACGATGCGACCGGCGCCGTCCGTCGTGGAGAGGGTCATCCCATAGAGGTAGAGGTCGCGCGCCGCCTCGTGCTCGAGATGCTTGAAGTCGCTCTCGCTGTGATAGCCGCCCTTCTCGAGGACGATGACGTCGTAACCCGCCGCCTGAAGCCCTGCGGAGACGCAACCGCCGCCCGCTCCCGAACCGACCACCACGACGTCGCACGAGAGCTCCTCGTCCGACGAGATCTCCAGCGGTTGCAGACGCTTTGGTTCGTCCGGTGCAGCACCGAGGGGGCCCGCGTAACCGATCCTTTTCCACTCGGGGCCGGGATGCCCATATAGGGCGTTCACCGCGAGGCCGATGAAGCTGTTTGCCAGGCGCTGGCGCAACCGGAGACGGCTGGATCTCCACCGGATCAGCAACGTCTCCGCCTCGTGCGGCGACAGCCATGACACCGGAACCGGCCGGCCCGTTAGCGCGAGCGCTCCGATCTTGGAGTCGAGCATCCGCAAGATCGCGAACAGCTGCTTGCGATCGTCGTCCGATGGAAGCAGCTCGATCGTTTCGAGCATCCGCGCCGGTACCTCGGGCGCGTATCCTTCGCCCAGCACTCCGCGTGCAAGCGTGACGAGAGCGACCGGCGGTTCCATGGGTGCTCTTTCTACAACGCAGCGACCGCGGGCGCCATCCGAAGAGCCGGTCTCCGCTTGCGCTCGCAGGGTGAACCGGCGAGCCTGAGCGGACCATGGAAAGCACCCTCGTGATCTCTGGAGGGACCGCGCTTCTCGGACCCGAGCTCCGCCCGGAAGACGACGCCGCAATCGTGGTCTCGGGCGACCGGATCGAGGCGGTTGGGGCGCCCGGAGAGATCGACGTTCCGGCCGGTACGGAGCGCGTCAACACAAGCGGACTCTTGGTCCTGCCGGGCTTCATCGACGCACATGTGCACATCGGTTTCTACGAGCCGCGCGAGGTACTGCTCGGAGGGGTGACGACCGTGCGCGACCTCGCGTGGCCCCCCGATGAGATCCACGAGCTGGCGCGACGTTCTCGGGATGACGACTTCTGCGGTCCGACCGTTCTCGCCGCCGGGCCGATGCTCACGGTGGCCGGCGGATACCCAACGCGCGCGCCGTGGGCTCCCGACGGCACCGGTCGTGTGGTGGACGATCCCGACGATGCGAACGCGGTCGTCGCGCGAACCGTCGAAGAGGGCGCGAGCGTGATCAAGGTCGCGCTGAATCCCTCGGTCGGGCCGACGCTGGATATCGACACACTGCACGCGATCGTCGAAGCCGCGCACGCGCGTGGGCTCAAAGTCACAGGACACGTCCACGGTCTGGAAGAGCTGGACAAGGCGATCGAGGCCGGCGTGGACGAGCTCGCCCACATCCTCATGAGCCCCGAACCCATCCCTGAGGCCACCATCGAGCGCATGGTGGCGGCCGACATGACGGTCGTGCCGACCACCGCGATCTTCTTTGGACGAGAGCGGGACATCGCGATCGAGAACGTCGGCGCTTTCGTGGAGGCGGGAGGCGCGGTCGTCTACGGTACCGACCTCGGCAACGAGGGCCCTCGCCCGGGCATCGACCGCCGCGAGATAGAGGGCATGCGCGCCGCAGGGATGGAGGCACGAGACATCGTCGCCGCCGCGACGGTGGGGGCCGCTCACCGGTTGGCCACGCCGGGGGTGGGAGCGATCGCCCCCGATTACGTCGCCGACATCATCGCCGTCCCGGAGGATGCGCTCGGCGACGCATCCCTTCTCAGTGACGTACGGATTGTGATCCGGCACGGGCGCCGTTACTAAGCAACCTCACTAACGCGAGCGCACCTCGACGATCTCGACCTCGAGCTCGCCGGCCGGGACCTTGGCGCGGACCGTCTCACCCACCGAGCACCCGACGAGCGCCTTGCCGAGCGGCGACTCGGGGGTCAGGATGTCGTGATCGTCCGTCCTCTCTTCGCGGAAGCCCAACAGATACGTCTCGGCTTCCTCTCCCGAGTAGCGGATCGTCACGAGCTTCCCCGGCTTGACGACCTGATCGTCGTCGGGAGTGATGATCTCGGCGTTCTCGAGCATGTCGCGCAGCTCGCGGATCCGCGCCTCCTGGAGGCCCTGCTGATCCTTCGCGGCGTGATACTCGGCGTTCTCACTGATGTCACCGTGCGTGCGGGCGCGCCCGATCTCGTCGCTGATGTTCTGACGACCTTCGCCTTCGAGATAGTGGAGCTCCGATTTCAGGCGGTCGTACGCATCCTGAGTGAGCGGGAAGCGCTTCTCGTCTGACATAGAGGAGCCATCCTACGCGCCGTAGGATGCGCCGCATGACCGCTCGGCTGGAGGGGAAGGCGGGCATAGTCACGGGGGCGGGTCGAGGCATCGGCCGTGCCGTTGCGCTCGCGTTCGCTCGCGAGGGAGCGCGGCTCGTCGTCAACGACGTCGACAAGGAAGCCGCCGACGAAGTGGTGGCCGAGGCCCGCGCCGTGGGGGTCGAGGCTCACCCGAACTACGAACCGATCGGGACCGTGGCCGCGGCGGAGGCACTCGTCGGCACCGCCCTCGACGCCTACGGAGAGATCGACGTTCTCGTGAACAACGCCGGAATCCTGCGTGACCGGATGCTGCACAACATGGCCGAGGAGGAATGGGATGCGGTCATCGAGGTCCACCTCAGGGGGACGTGGGCCTGCGGGCGCGCCGTCGTCCAACACTGGAGACCGATCGCGAAGGCGGAACGCGAGGGTGGCAGCGTCAAGCACCGCAAGATCGTCAACGTCACCTCCGCCTCGGGTTTGATCGGATCCGCGGGGCAGTCGAACTACTCGGCAGCGAAGATGGGCATCGTTGGACTCACGAAGACCTGGGCCAAGGAGCTCGGTGCCCTGTCCATTAACGTCAATGCGATAGCGCCGGCCGCGCTCACTGCGATGACCGAGCCGCTACTCAAGGATCCCCAAGACGCCAAACGCAGGCTCGGGCGCTTCCCTCTCGGCCGGTACGGGGATCCCGACGAGATCGCCCCGGCGTTCGTCTTCTTCGCTTCGGACGAGTCGAACTACATCACGGGCCAAGTGCTCTGCGTCGACGGGGGCCTGGTTATGTAGCGAAGCGGGTGGCCGGGGTTCGTCTCGGCCCGAGGTATAGGACCCAGACGACGGCGAGCGAGAGCGCAAGGATCCTCAGACGTCGTCGCATCGGGCTCATGTTATAAGGACGACGATCATGACGAGAGCGTGGCCGTTCGAAGGAAAAGCGGAGCCCGAGGAACGCTTCCGCACGCCACAGGATTTCGTCGCTCGTCGCGGCGCGGATTCCGATGCGATCGTCGTCCGAGTCGGACTCAACGGCGCAATGCTGGTGCTCGTCGATCACGAGGGGCTCTGGGAGCGCTGGATGTATCAGTCGGTCGACGACGCGAAAGGCGTCGCCGAAGGCCTCGGGCTATCCGTGTCGGTCGGCGAGTACCCCGAGGAGGTACGCGTGCGCATGAACGCACGCCGGCGCCCGCCCGCGGACTACGATCGCGGCGCCTATCCGGAACAGGGCCACGTCGGCCCCGTCATCTCCTACCCCGAGAACCGTCCCCGTCCTCCGGAGCCGCTTCCGGAGGAAGCTCCGAAGAGGACCCCGTAGGCCCGTTCTCGGGACGCGCCACCTTCACTGCGGTCGTCGTGTAGACCCGCATGCCCGTTCGCCTGCGCCCCCAGCGCGCGAGCGTCCGGCGCGCTCCTCCCTTGATCGCGGCACGCGTCGGTGGGAGCAACAGCACGATCCCGACGGCGTCGGTGACGAACCCAGGCGTGAGCAGCAACGCGCCGCCGAACAGGATCAGAGCGCCATCCGTCACTTCCCTGGTCGGAACCTCGCCGCGCTGAAGCGTCGCCTGCAACCTCCTCCACGTCTGCATCCCTTGCTGCTTGAGCAGCCACGCGCCGGTCACGCTTACCACGATCAGAAGCGCGATCGTCTCGAGCACGCCGATGCCGCCGGCCACCTGGACGATGACCCACAGCTCTACGATCGGGATCACGAGCAAGACTACGAACAGCACGCCGAGCATCGTCCCAGTATGAGGGACGCGGTGGTATCAAGTGGCCCGTGACCGTCTTGACCTCCCTGAAGACACTCGACTTCGACGAAGCCATCGCGGCCGTCGACCAGGGTGCCGCGTTCGTGGACCTCCGCCCGACCGCCGCCTATCTCGACGTTCACGTCCCCGGCTCGCTCGACCTCCTGTACGAGTTCGGCCCCGGCATGGCTCAGAGGGCCCGCGACTGCATCCCTCTGGACGTGCCGCTGATCTTGCTCGATCTCGACCACGTAGACCTCGTGCACGCGACCGCCTCGCTCCGCGGCAAGGGCTTCACGGTGCTCGGCGAGGTGGACGACGCAATCAACGCGTGGGCGGAACGCAGAACTACCCCCGGATCGACGGAGCTCGCACTCGGTTCGGCGCGGCCAGAGGGGATGGTGCTCGACGTCGGGGACCCGGGGGGCGAGCGCGTCGAGGGAGCGACTGTCATCCCGATCGAACGCCTGTGGGGCCGCGCGCACGAGTTCGCGGGCGCGCCCCGCGTCGTGATCGTGGCCGGGTACGGAGTTAGGGCCGGGCTGGCGATCGGCATGCTCGAGCGGGCCGGCGCACAAGATCTCGTGTTCTGGAGGACCCGGGCTTAGGCCCCCTCTTCCATCCCCTTCGCTATCAGGAAGCCGCGGGCTCGCTCGGTCATTGGGTACCGATTCACCAGCTCCCAGAACGCATCGGAATGATCGGGCACCACTAGATGTGCGAGCTCGTGCACCAGCACGTAGTCCCGCACCCACTCCGGGTAGTCGCATAGCGCGAGCGAGAGCCTGATCGTCCCTTGGTCCGGGTCGCAGTAGCCCCATCGCGTCTTCTGCGTTTCGATCCAGGAGATCTCGCGCGCTCTGAGGCCCTCGAGATAGTTGTCCGCCAGCAACGTGGCCCGCCGCTCGAGCCCGCGTTCGGCGTTGAGCCGGTCCTTACGTTTGCGCTGAGCCATGCGCTCGGTCATCCGCGACACCCAGCGGTGCTCCTCCGCCTTGGTCATCCGCTCCGGGACCGACACGACGAGCGCGTCGCCGACGATCTCCGCCGATATCGTCTTGCGCCTCCGAGCGCTGCGGCGCACCTCGACCCGGGAGAACTCGGACTCGGCTCCGGGGGCGTCGAAGGGCAGGCGGACATCCATGGCTCAGCCGCATCCTAGAGGGGGCCGGGAGATTGCGCTCGGTTTGTCTCCGGGACACAAAGAATGCCCGCGGACGTAGGCACCCCCTCGCCTTGCAGAGGAATGTGAAAACAATCACAATGTTGTTTGGAAAACAAAGTCCCACGGTATGGGACCCTGAGCCCCCTCCGTGATCCGCCCATCCCCCCCGGCGGAGGGGGCTCTTTCTCTGCTCACTGGTTCCCCTCCCCCTCCCTCTTTCGGGGGAACCCCGGCGCCAAGGCGCCTCACTGGTTCCCCCCTCCCCCCTCCTTCATCCTCCGCTACCACCGTCGCGGATCGGACGCCCTGACGAGGCGGCCGGCCGTCCGCGTGAGCCACGACACCGCCCGGCCCGCGCCCTTGAGGGCCGCGTCCTCCAGCCCGCCGTAGGCGCGTCCGGCGTTGCCCTCGAGCCACGAGATCGCGCCGCCGGCCCACGGCCCCAACCGATCCCACGCTCCCTCGCAAGAGGGGGCCGCGTCGCGCAGGAACGCGTGGACCAGCCTCCGTGAGCTCGGCGACCGAACGATCGCTTCGTGCGCGTTGAGCCCCTCGGGGCCCACAACGCGGTTCGTCTCTTCCTCCAGGCGCGCGCGGCTCGCCGGAACCACCGCGTCGTGAGGCATGGTCAACGCGAGGGCACGTGTCCCATAGAGGACGTCTTCCGTTGCGAGCCATTCGAGCAGACCCGATCCCGGCGCCAGCTGGGCGACCGCCGCCGAACGAGGGTTCGGGATCGGCCCGCCGCGCTGGGCCCATGCGGCCACGCCGTCGACCAACAGCCTTCCCGTGAGGGTTTCCTCTTCCAGGTCTTCGATCGCTCCCGCCAACGGCGCCCCCGTGTGCGGTGTCGCCAACGTCACGAGGTGCTCGACGCGAGGCAGCAACCGATCCCAGTTCTGAGCGAGTCCTTCGAGAAAGACCCGGGCGACGATGCCCCCCTGCGAGTGCGCGATCAGATCGACGTCGCGCCCGGGATGGCGCTCCGCGACATCGAGCAGCAGCTCCCGCAAGCGCGCCGCGGCGTCTCTCAGGTTGCCGTAGGTGTCCGTCCGATCGTAGGGCTCGTGGAGGTCGTAACCGTTGCGTCCACGGTACGAGAAGCGATAGATCCGTTCCTCCGGATATCCGAGAAGCTCCGGCCCGTGCTCGTACATGTCCGCGGAGAGTTCGCCCCGCGTGCGGCTGCCGATGCCGGCGACGGCCACCGCGACGTTGTCGTTCGGCGCCGAGCGAGCGGCGCTCAGATCCGGAGGCGTCTCGCACCCGGACGTATCTCCCAGGGGCGCCAGGTGGACCGCGCGACTCGCATCGAGGGGGCCGAGGTAATCGGTCGGATCGACGTAGTCGCCTTCCGCCTTGACTCCGAAGTGGAGCCCCTCCTCCGCCCCCTGATGCGCGTTCCCGCTGCGCCCTATCCAGCGGCCCTGAGCGACGGACTCACCCGAGCGGACGTAGACCTCCGATAGGAACGAGTACGTCGTCTTGATCCCGCCTTCATGCGATATCGCCACCGCGAGCAGTCCTCCGACCGACCCTGCGAACGTCACGGTGCCGTTCCCCGCGGCGCGAACGGCGGTGCCCGGTGCGACCCCGTAGTCGATCCCTCGGTGCCCGCGACCGTAGGCGTGCGACGGTGCCACGAAAGCACGCTCGATCGGCGCGTCCACCGGAGGGATCAACCAGCCGGTCGACGCGCGAGCTGCCGGCACGGCCCCGGCGAACAGCGCCACGCTCGCGGCCGCGACCACCGGTGTGAGCCTCATGACGATGAGCCTGCACCGGCCGCATCGAGTCGTCTGTGATGCGCGTCACAGTCACGGGTGGATCCGCGTCCCGACCTTTCCCTCGAGCGTGTCGGCCGCCCCTGCGACCGGTCCGATGAATGCGGACCGTCGCGTTGATTCGACGAACCGGCAGCACGCTTCGACCTTGGGGCCCATGCTGCCCTCGCCGAATTCTCCGGCGGCCTGATACGTGCGGAGATCCGGGACCGAGACATCGGTCAGCGCCGACTGCCGAGGCGAGTCGAAGCCGACGTAGACCCGATCGACGTCGGTCAGGATCAGTAATGCCTCTGCGTCGAGATCGACGGCAAGCAGCGAGCTTGCGAGGTCCTTGTCGATGACCGCCGGCACCCCCGTCAGGCTCCCGCCGCCCACAAGCGCCACCGGTATCCCCCCGCCTCCGGCACCCACGACCACGACTCCGTCGTCGACGAGCGTCCGGATCGCGGCCGCCTCCACGATCTCGAGTGGGTCGGGAGAGGCCACGACCCTACGGAAGCCCCCCCTGTGGTGGTCCTCAACGAGCGTCCAGCCGCGCGCCCTCATCGCGTCGACCTTTTCTGACGAGATCATCTCTCCCACGGGCTTCGAGGGTGACCCGAAGGCGGGGTCGTCCGAATCGACGACGACCTGGGTGACGACGGTCGCGACGACCCCTGGGACCCCGGCCTCGTGCAACGCGTTGGTGACGCACTGCTGGAGCATGTAGCCCATCCCGCCCTGGGTGTCTGCGACGCAGACCTCGAGCGGAAGATCCGGCAGCCCTCCGAGCTCGTGCCCCAGCTCGCTGCGCAGCAGGTGGTTACCGACCTGGGGACCGTTGCCGTGCGTGACGACAAGCCGCCACGACCCATCGGCAACCAAGGCGGCCAGGCGCCGAGCGGTGGCCGTCGTCGTCGCGAAGTCGGAGTCGACGGAGTCGTCGCCGCTGGGGTCCTGCATGGCGTTGCCCCCGAGTGCGACGACGAGCAATGGAGGGGCATCCACGTGTATCACTCCAGCATCGTAGAGGGCCGCGCCTGCGGGCCGTCCGGTGACGTGAGGCAGATCTTGGCGAGTGAAAAACCAGCCTCGCAAGGCCGCAGCGGAGGAGCGCACCTGGAAGGTGCGTGACTGAGGGAGCGACCGAAGGCTTTCGTCCGCGGACGCCGGGTCGAGAGTGGCACCGAAAGACTTCGGTCGAAGCCGCGAGGCGCAGTCTTTTCGCCGCCAAGAGCGCCGAGATGTTGCCGGGCGGCCCGCTTTTAGGTTAGGAGGTCCTCCACGTAGAAGAGCCCGAAATAGACGAGGAAGGCGGCCGCCGCGACGTACATCATCGGGTGGATCTCAGACGACCGGCCGCGCGCGAGCTTGATGAAAACGTAGGTGACGAAACCCGCGCCGATCCCGTTGGTTATCGAATACGTGAACGGCATGATCACCATCGTGAGGAACGCCGGTATCGCGACGTCGAGATCGGTCCATGCGACCTCGCGGATGTTCGTCATCATCAAGAACCCGACGACGACGAGAGCCGGTGCGGTCGCCTCCGACGGGATGATCCCCGCGAGCGGTGCGAAGAACACCGAGAGCAGGAACAGCACCCCGACGACCGCCGAGGTGAGTCCGGTGCGGCCACCATCGGCGATGCCCGACGCGCTCTCGATATAGGTCGTGTTCGACGAGGCCGAGAAGGCGCCGCCGAGCGCCGCGGCCGCACTATCCACCTGGAGCACGCGGTCCATCCCGGGCAGGCGCCCCTCCGAATCGAGAAGCTTCGCCTCGCGTCCCAGACCCACGACCGTTCCCATCGTGTCGAAGAAGTCCGACAGCATCACGCTGAAGATCGCCAAGACCGCGGCCACCGCTCCCATCTCGGCGAAGAACCCTAGAGAGAAGTCGCCTATCAGCGAAAAGCTGTCCCCCGAGGGAACGTCGGCGACCCTCCCGACCTTCGCCGCACCCCCGAAGCCCTCACCTTCCAGGAAAGCCTCGTTCACGATGATCGCCAACACGGTAGTGGCGAGAATTCCGATGAGAAGGGCGCCGCGGATCCGGCGCGTGTAGAGAAATACGATCAGCAGCAATCCCACGACGAACACCAGCACGGGCCAGCCGCGCAGTTGACCGGCGGAGCCGAGCTGAAGCAGCGGTCCGCCCTCGGGGCCGGGCGTCACGATCCCGCCGTTGGCGAACCCGATGATCGCGATGAAGAGCCCGATCCCGACCGCGATCGAGTGCTTGAGAGCAAGCGGCACGGACTCCATGACCGCCTGGCGGAACTTCGTAAGAACGAGGAGAAGGATGATCACGCCCTCGACGACGATGACGCCCATGGCCTCCGGCCACGTGAGCTGGTCGCCGCCCACGAGGTCGAACGCGACGACCGCGTTGAGACCAAGTCCTGCTGCGATCGCGAAGGGATAGTTGGCGTACAACCCCATCGCCAGCGACGCGACCCCCGCCGCGAGCGCGGTCACCGTCAGAACGGCCTCCGGCGAGAGCGTGGTCCCCTCCGCGTCCGGGATCGCCGTGAGGACGGACGGGTTGACGAACAGGATGTAGGCCATCGTCATGAAGGTCGTGACGCCCGCGATCAGCTCTGTGCGCAGGCTCGATCCTCGTTCGGAGATCCGGAAGTAGTCGTCCAGCCCGCGTTCGCGCCGCGCCACCGACCTCGCCACGGCAGCCTCCTTGTCCGTCCTCTCGGTCCCCTTTACATATCAAAGGGAGGGGGCCGAAGCCCCCTCCCTCATGATCCGCCTGCTGCTCGGGCGATCAGCCCTCGAGGGCCACCACGCCGCCTTCGCCTCCGATCAGTTGAACGCGGATCCGCTTGAAGCCCGAGACGACCTGATCGAGCACCTCGAAGTCCGCCGACTTGACGCGGGACCGGTTGCCGATCCGCAGCTTCGCGTGGAGCTCGTTGTTCTTCGGCGCATCCTGCAGCGATGCCAGCAGGTCGTCGAAGGACTCGACCTTCCCGGAGTCCCCGTCGCAGCCGAAGAAGCACCCGTAGTACTCGAAGAATCCCCTGCGGCCGACCTCGATCAGGCCACCGGTGCGGACCCGGCGGGGAACCCTAAGAGCCAGATCGACGAGTCGGTCGGCCGAACCGTCGTACGGAGTCAGAACGGCCCGGACTCCCAGCTCGTCACCTCGATTGACGCGGATGCGTCTCACGTCCCGGTACCGGCCCCCGTTTATGGACACCAGCACGTTGGTGACCCGATACCTCTTGATGTCCTGCTCGATCGAGATGTCCGCGTCGACGCCGGTGAACTCGACCTCCTCGAACTCGTTGTAGAAGATGCGCTCCAGGTTCGACAGGAGCTCGAACAGCGACTCGAACGAGATGTCGAAATCTGACGTGTACAGGTTGGAGCGGGTGAGGGTCCAGGGCTCACCCGACTCGCGCGTCCCGGTGACCGTCCACGACACCGTGGAGCTGCCCTCGCCGATGCGGTCGATCGTCGTGTCGATGTTGCTGAACAGGTGGGTGAAGGAAAGGAAGGGAACGATCTCGGATACCACCGCGTCGGTCTCTCCGTCACGGGACCTCGCGAGGTCGAGATCGGACACCGAGGATGTGATCGGGGTCATTGCCGGCATCTGGCCGGTCAGCGCACGGATCGCCGCGAAGCGGTCCTGATCGACGGTGCCGACGCCCTCGGCGATGGTTGCGAGCTTGTAGGGACCGAAGAGGTCGCCGGTCACGATCGCCAGTGCGTCGGCTTCGTTGGCCCCCAACGTCGTCGGGCCCTCGAGAGCGAACGGATGCCCGAAGGCGAGCACCTTCCCGTCGCACACGTACGTGGTCGTGCCGATCCCCGCGATCGTGATGTCGCCGTACGAGAACGCGGCGGCGAAGTTCCCACCCGGTGAGACCGAGCCCGCCGGCGTCGTCGCCTCGGCTGCGGAGACCGAGCCGCCGGCGTAGGGGATGAACGGGAGGTCGTCGTTGGCGACCGCCTGGCGCACCCGTCCCAAAGCGCGGGGCGTGGCCCCGGAGACGCTGAGCGGAGTCTTGAGCGGAAGGAGGCCCTCCTCGAGCACGGCCTCGGAGGTCCCGGTCTCGCTCGAGACATTGGAGACCATCCGATCCGACAGCGTGACGCGCCGGGAAGCGGTCCTCGCCGCACCCGAACCGGAGGTGTTCGCCGGGTAGCCGAGCACATCCACCATGTCCTCCGCCGGCGTGACGCCGCCGATCGGGGACGCCCCGAACGCAAGGCCCAAGGAGACTGCGCCCACGAGCTCCCCGTCGATGTACACGGGCGAGCCCGACATCCCGAACCAGATGCCGCCGGCCTTCTCGATCACGGGGCCGGACGCCTCGATGATGATGATGTCGCGTCCCGGTCCCATCCCGTCGGGGTAGATCCCGAGGACCTCGACCGAGAACGGGTCCGGGTCCCGACCCTCGGTGACGGTGTAGCCGGTGCCGTTCATGCCCCTCTCCACCTCGGAGAGCGGCATGATCTCGGGACACTCCTCCAGGGTGCTGGCGCCGCGGGCCGGGGACGGCGCGAACGCCGCGGCCACCAGCGTGGCCGCAAGCGCCACCGTGAACCACCTCACCCTCTTGACCCGCCTGATGCGACTGCGCATACCCACTATGCCCTTCCTTTCTCGAAGTCCCTCTCGCGCTTTGGACGGGTAAGCATGACTCCCGCGAGCCTCTGCCGTATAGAGGGAATGCCACGTTCGCTCCTTCTGACGTGGAAAGGGAGCAAAAGGTTGCCGGGAGAGAGTCCACTGTGAGAGTCCACTTAGGGTTGCGGCATGCCTACCGTGACCCTGATCCCAGGCGACGGCATCGGGCCCGAGGTGTCGGCAGCCACCCGTAGGGTGGTCGACGCCATGGGGGCCGGGATCGAATGGGAGGTGCACGAGGCCGGGCTCCTGGCCATCGAGCAACAGGGCACGCCGCTGCCCCGCCACGTTCTCGAGTCGGTCATCCGCAACAAAGTGGCCCTCAAGGGCCCGGTCACCACTCCGGTCGGAACGGGTTTCCGCTCGATCAACGTCGCGCTGCGCCAGGAGCTGGACCTGTTCGCGAGCGTGAGACCCTGCCGCTCGTTCCCGGGCGCCCCGTCCCGCTTCGACGACGTCGACATCGTGGTCGTGAGAGAGAACACGGAGGATCTCTACGAGGGGATCGAGTTCCAGGAGGGGTCCCGGGACCTGGAGAGGCTGCGAGGGTATCTGAAGTACATGCATGGCTTCACGGTCGCCGCCGACGCAGGCGTCTCGGTCAAACCGATATCGATATCGGCGACTCGAGCGATTGTGGAGTTCGCCTTCGAGTTCGCCAAGCGCGATCGACGCCGAAAAGTCACTCTCGGCCACAAGGCGAACATCATGAAGCACTCCGACGGCGTCTGGCTCGCCACCGGGGAACAGCTCGCAACCGAATACCGCGAGATCGGCTTCGAGGCGATGCAGGTAGACGAGCTCGCGATGTGGCTCGCGTGGCAACCCGATGAGATGGACGTCGTCGTGCTGCCGAATCTGTACGGCGACATCATCTCGGACCTGTGCGCGGGCCTGGTTGGGGGCCTGGGACTTGCACCGGGGATGAACCTGGGCAAGGAGTTCGCGGTGTTCGAGCCCACGCACGGCTCGGCCCCCGACATCGCCGGGCGCAACCTCGCCAACCCGATCGCAATGATCTTCTCGGCGGCCCTGATGCTGCGACACCTCGGGATGACGATCCACGCGAAGAGGATCGAGGCCGCAGTCGGCAGCGTTCTCGCCGGGGGGAAAGTGAAGACCGCCGACCTCCGTCCAGAAGGTGAGCCCGCGACCACCGACGAGGTCGCCGAGGCGATCGTCGCGGCGCTCTAGCCAAAGAGAGGACGAGGGCTAGGTCTTGAAGGTGCCCTCGTAGTGGGCCTCGACCTGAGGTTGTCCGAGCCAGCTGCACGCCACGAGAAGAACCTGCTGGCCCTTCTTCAGGGGGAACAGGATCTCCTCCTCGGGAGGAGCGGGCGTCGTACCGACCTGGGTCTCCTCGCTCCGGGCCAGGGCCGTCTTGCCGGCCTTGTCGAACACGTAAAGGTCGTGATCGCCCTGAAAGCCCTCCATGTAGAGCCTGAGCGTGCCCTTCCCCGGCGACTTGAACGGCTTCGCCACCCAATTCACGTTCTCCTGACCCGCACTGCAGCCGGGCTTCGTCAGGCCGATCAGGTCTCCCCATGCGGCGAGCTTCGGGAAAGGCAGCAGCGACGCGGAGAAGGTGTCGTGGACCTTCTTCTTCCCGCGAGCGACCGCGGGAGCCGCCCACGCGAAAACGAGAGCCAGCGCCAGCAGGATCACCACGATCTTTCTCATGTGGCTGACGGTTCGCCGCCGGTCCAGAGTTCCTCTGGGCTATCGCCTCGGGTCCCAGCGGGTCTTGGGAGCGATGGGGTCCAGAAGGATGCGGTCTTTGTGGCGCTGGATCGTCTCGAGGATGTGAACCACGACCTCGTCGGTCAGCAGGTGAGGCTTCAGCCCCAACTCCATGAGCTTTGTGTGCGCCGCGTTGTAGTAATGCTCCTCCGCCTCTATCCGGGGATCGGCGATCGCATCCACCAAGACGTTGATCCCGAGCGAGCGAGCACCCCGATGGACGATGTCGGCCAGGTCCCGGACGGAGAACTGCTCGGTGAACTGATTGAAGACCCGGTACTCCCCCGCCTCGGGCGGGTTCTCGGTTGCGAGTCGCACGCACTGGATCGTGTCCACGATGTTCAGGAATCCGCGCGTCTGGCCCCCCCTGCCGTAGACGGAAAGCGGGTAGCCGATCACGGCCTGCACGCAGAACCGATTCAGTACGGTGCCGAACACTTCGTCGTAGTCGAAGCGTGTGCACAAGCGCTCGTCGAGCTCGGTCTCGTCCGTGCGGATCCCATAGACGACGCCCTGGTTCAGATCGGTCGAGCGGAGGCCCCAGACCCGGCAGGCAAACTGGATGTTGTGCGAGTCGTGGACCTTGGAGAGGTGGTAGAAGGAGCCTGGCATCTTGGGATACGGCAAGAGATCTTTGCGCCCCTTGTGCTCGATCTCGATGAATCCCTCTTCGATGTCTATGTTCGGCGTTCCGTACTCGCCCATGGTGCCGAGCTTCACGAGGTGTGCATCCGGAGTCAGGTCGCGCATCGCAAACAAGACGTTCAGCGTCCCGACGACATTGTTGTGCTGTGTCGTGACCGCGTGCCTGCGGGACATCATCGAATACGGGGCACTCGGTTGCTCGCCGTAATGGATGATCGCCTCGGGCCGGAATTCCCCGAACACCCCTTCGACGAACTGTGCTTCGGTCAGGTCTCCGATAAAGAAGGGGATGTTGCCGCCTGCAAGCTCGCTCCACGCGCGAACGCGTTCCTGAAGGGGCTGGATCGGGGTAAGGGAGTTTGCGCCGAGCTCCGTCAGCATGGCGCGACGCGACAGGTTGTCGATCAGCGCGACGTCGTGGCCCGCCCTCGAGAGATGCATCGAGGTCGGCCATCCCAGATATCCATCACCCCCCGTAACGAGGATCCTCATTAGTCGCGCCAAGATACCCGAGGCGAAGCGGGTTACTCCTCTTCCTCGTCTTCATCTTCCTCGGCGACGAGCGTTGTTCGATCGACCTCGAAGTCGCTGCCCAAACCGCTGAAGCTCACGTAGTCCACCGCCACCGCGCGTTGATCGCGGAAGTAGACGATCTCGGCCTCGTAGTCGTGGTCCGCTTCCACCGTGAACGCGCCGAGGCCCGTCGCGCCCGTTGAACCCACTTGGAGGACGGTTGTGCCCTCCTCCTCGGTGATGTCCCCCACATGATCGTGTCCCGCGAGCACCAGTGGAACCAGCCCGAACGACGCTTCGGCCAGCCGCGAATCGTGCACGGCGAGGACGTCCGGGACCGACGCCTCGACCTCTTGCGCCACCGTCTCCCCGACTTCGAGTCGGATCTCGTTTCCCTCCTCGGTGGGGATCTGATCCCAGACCGTGTACGTAGGATCGTCCCAACCGAGGATCTCGATCCCTCTAACCTCCGCGATGTCGCCGTCGAGCAGGACGGTTACGCCCTCGACCCTCCCGGCGGCGCGCCGCGCGTCGGCGGAGTCGTGGTTGCCGGGCACGAAGTAGTAGGGGACGTCGACGTTCTCCACGAGGCTTGCGATTGCGTTCTCGAGCGGCAGTCCGAAAGACATGAGGTCACCTGTGTCGATGACGGCGTCGACCCGAAACCGCCGCGCGAGCTGGACGGCGATCTCCATGCCTATCGGATTGGAATGGATGTCGGAGACGTGGAGGACCGCGGTGGTGTCGGTGCGGGGATCGGGATTCGGCTTCGCCAGCAGCAACATGAGCTCCGACAGACGATCGGCGGCGGTCTCGAAGCGCCCGCGCAGAGCCGCCAACGAGATGTTCCCTTCCTGCACCGCCTCGATGACCACCGGAGCTCGCCGCAGCTCTCCCGTGAAGCGGGGCTCGGCGAAGGCGTCCGTGTCGAACGTGACCGCCGAAGCGATCATGCCCGCCCCCACCAGCAGTAGGCCCCCGACGGCCCCCTCGGCGGCATGGGTCCACCGGACGCGCGGGAGCAACGCCCCTGCGATGGCACCGATCACCGCCCCTGACAGAAGGAGCTGGAGCGTGACGCGCCTTCCCAGCGCGCGAAGGTCGTGTTCGACGTTCGCCACCAGGTCCGCACGCTGGGACGGATCGGACACAACCCGTCCGAGGGCGGTGAAATCCACTCGAAAAAGAGTGAGTCCGATCGTTAGAGGAGCTGTGTGGGTGTCTGCAGCCACCGTTCCGAGCGGGGGGACGGTGACGACGGTGCGGCCCGCTCCCACGCTCGCACTGGCGGCGACCGTGGCCGGCCCCACTGGGTGGTGGACGGCGGGGGCAAGCGGCAACGCGAGGGCGGCAGCGGCAGCGCCGGCCAGCACCGGTCCGATCAGCGCGAGCACGCTGCGAACGCGTGGGCGCCGTGGTTCCTCGACCATGCCCCCACCGTAACCAGCCCCAACGAGCAACTACGATCGGGGGCGTGGCCGTGCTGAAGACCTCACTCTCGGAGGCGCCGCTCGACGTGGGTCGTGCGATCGCCGACGTCCAGGCCCCGGAGCTCGGGGGCCTCGCGCTGTTCGTGGGGGCCGTGCGCTCGTCCCCCGCGGTTGCAGGCAACGAGGGCAAGGCAGTGGTCGGCCTCGAGTACGACGCGCACCCCGAGCTGGGTCCAAGACGCCTCGACGAGATCGCGCGCGAGGCCACGCAGAGATGGGATGTGCAGCGTGTGGTGGTGGTGCACCGGACCGGCGCGTGCGAGCTCGGCGAGCCCACGGTCGTGATCGCGTGCGGAGCGCCCCACCGCTCGGACGCCCTCGAGGCGTGCCGGTGGATCATCGACACCGTCAAGGGCACCGTCCCGATCTGGAAGAAGGAGCTGTACGCAGACGGCTCCTCGTGGGTGGGACCGGAGGGAAGCCACTGAGGGCCCTCGTCGTGCGCGACGGCAGACTTGTGATCGAAGAGCGGGCCACGCCCGAGGTCGTGGCCGATCGCGTGCTGGTAAAGGTCGCGGGGGCCGGCCTGAATCGCGCCGATCTCCTCCAGAGGATCGGAGGGCACCCGGCACCCCCCGGCTGGCCGCCCGACATCTTGGGGCTCGAGTTCGCCGGGACCGTCGCAGCCGTCGGAGATGACGTACGCGACCTGCGTCAAGGAGACCGCGTGTTCGGCATCGTGGGGGGAGGAGCGCAAGCCACTCTCGTGCTAACGCGGGAGGAGCTCTGCGTCCGCGTGCCCGATTCCCTCGATCTCGTCGCCGCCGGAGGCGTGCCGGAGGTGTTCATCACCGCACACGACGCGCTTGTGACGCTTGCGGAGCTACGTCCCGGAGACCGCGTCCTGATCCACGGTGTAGGCAGCGGGGTGGGAACCGCCGCCGTCCAGATCACGCGCGCGATCGGCGCAACGAGCGTGGGCACATCCCGTACGGAGGAGAAACTCCAACGCTGCAAACAACTCGGCCTCGACGAAGGTGTGCTCGCGGAGACCGATATGGCAAAAAGGATCGGTGAGGTCGACGTGGTCCTCGACCTGATCGGCGGTGCCTATCTCGCAACCGATGTAGAGGTCTGCCGACCCACGGGGCGGATCGTGCTGGTGGGACTCGTGGCCGGAAACTCCGCGACCCTCGACCTCGGAGCAGTCCTCCGCAAGAGGATCAGGTTGATGGGCACGGTGTTGCGATCGCGCCCGGAGCACGAGAAGGCAGCCGCAACCGCCGCCTTTCGGCGCGAGGTGGCGCCCCTATTGGCCGCCGGCACCCTGCGTCCGATCATCGACCGCACTTACCCTCT
>JBOGWZ010000006.1:0-26111 GCA_050694075.1 Actinomycetota bacterium
TCGAGCGCTGGATCGGCAGCGCACGACGAGAGTGCCTCGACCGGCTCCTGATCTTCCGCCGCCGCCAGCTCGACCGAGTCGTTCGCGTCTATGTACGGCATTACAACGAGCGCCGCCCGCACCGCGCGCTCGACCTGCAAGCGCCGGACCCACGTACGAAGCCCTCGACACGAGGCGACCCCACCGCATCACCGACAGCGATCCGACGACGCGATCTGCTCGGCGGCCTCATCCACGAATACGAAGCCGCAGCAGCATGAGACCGAATTAATGCACCCCACGGGGTAGGGCTGCACGCTCCTAGGCCTGTCAGCCGCCGTCCATCACACGAAGAAGGCTCCGAGCCCTGCGGTCTGCTCCGAGTTCCTTCAGATCTAGGCAGCGCGGGAAACGAGGCCCCGCAACCGGCCGACTCCTTCTGCAGGTGCTCGACCCTCACGCTTCTGCACCACTGCGGCAGGCGCGTGGGACGGCGCGCATTTGGCGCAGAACCCATGGAGGTAGAACTCAGCGGCGCGTAGCCCGGCGCGCGGAGTTAATCCTCGTGCTCCCCGGGCAGCGACTCCGGTTCGGCGGCGGCGAAGGCACGGCGGGTCGCCCTGTCAAACGTAGCCAGGAGGGCGGAGATCGGCGGCTCGCTTGTCGATACCAGCTCGGCGCACGCTCCGTTCGAGCTCGGATCACTTCACAACTGCAAGTTTCTTGCGATCGGTCGTCAAGGCGACCGCGAGGATCAGGACGCCTCCGTATACGAGCTGCTGGTATTCGGGGGGCCAGCCGATGATGTTGATGCCGACGTTCATGACGCCGAGGATGATCACGCCGACGAGCGTGCGGAACATGCCGCCGCTTCCACCCGTGATTGCTGTGCCGCCGACGACCACGGCCGTGATGGCGGGAAGGAGGAGGACGTTGGCGAGGCCCGGACGACCGGCGTTGAAGTCGGCGACGAGCAGGAGCCCTGCCAGTCCGGCCATCAATCCAGAGATCGCGAAAAGAGTCAGCACAACCCGGCGCGCCGGGACCCCCGCGAGGATCGCAGCTGGTTCGTTCACGCCCATCGCATAGATCCAGCGGCCGAATGGCAGCCACCGCATCGCGGCCGCGACGAGTACGAGGACGAGAAGGGTGATGATCGTCAGGTTAGGAATCCCGAGCGTCGTTCGATTCGACGCCAGCCATCCCAACACCGTGACGTCGAAGTCGAGCGGGACGGCCTTAGCGTCGGAGACGATCAACGCCAGCCCCGAGAAGAGGAAGAGGCCACCGATGGTCGAGACGAACGAGGGGAGGCGGAACGCCAGATGGATGATCCCCTGTAGCAATCCGGCGACGAGCAAGAGCGCGAGCGTCGCCGGGATCGCCAGCCATCCCATCCAGTTCAGCAACACGGCGAGCACGACTGTCGCAAGCGACGCGAGGGCCCCGATTGCGAGGTCAATCCTCCCGACGAGGATGAGGAGCGTCTCGCCGAGGGCGAGGAGAAGGAGCACGGACGACTCGGCCGCGATCGAACGGAAGCTGTCTATCGAGAGGAACCCGCTCTCCTGCGAGCCGACGGCAAGGATGAGCGCGACGAGAACGACGATCGGGGCGATCGGTACGCGCGAGCCGCGGACGACGGCCACGCTCCGCGACAGGACGGCGAACGGGGTCTTCTGCTCGCGAGCGGCCATCGTCCTCCCTACATCATCTGCTTAATGATCTCGTCTTCACTCGGCTTGACCTCGACCGCGTCGAATCTGCCACTGATGACGCCGTCGCGCATCACGAGCACGGCGTGGCTTAGCGCGATCGTCTCCTCGAGCGAGTCCGAGATCAGGAGGATCGTCGTTCCTGCGGCAGCCAGTCGACGGATCAGCCGGTAAATATCCATCTTCGCCCCGACGTCGAGGCCGCGTGTCGGGTGGTCGAGGAGCAGCACCTTTAGATCTGGGGACAGCATCCACCGCGCGAAGACGACCTTCTGCTGGTTGCCCCCGCTGAGACTCTTCAGCATGGTCGAGTCGCTGGGGGTGCGGATGTTCAAACGCTCGATCCACTCGCCCCCGACCGCGTGCTCCTTCGACAGAGCGAGGAACGGGCCGCTCCGCACCTGGTCGAGTCTCGCGATCGACATGTTGTGGAGCACGCTGAGATCGGCGAGCACGGCTTCCGCCGACCGGTCCGCGGGGATGTAGCCCCATTCTGCGTGAACCGCCTCGGCCGGCGAGTCAAAGTCGACGATACGACCGTCGAGGCTCACTTCGCCGGCCGTCGCCGATTCGACGCCGAACAGCGTTCGGAGCAGGCTCTCCCGCCCCGAGCCCTCAAGGCCGCAGATCCCGACAATCTCACCCGCGTGAGCGGAGAAGCCGACGTCGCGGAAGCTCTGTCCGCTCAAGTCGCGGACCAAGAGCCGGATGTGGTCGGCACTGAACGGGACGCGTTCCGCCGTGCGGTAGTAGTCCTCGCTTGCCTCTTCTCCCACCATCAGGGTGAAGAACTCCTCCTTCGACCAGGCGCCTTTGCGGCGCTCGGCGATGCGCTTCCCGTCCTTCAGGACGTAGACCCGGTCTGCGAGCCGGAGGATTTCCTCGAGTCGATGCGACACGAAGACGATGGACGTCCGGGATCGGAGCCGCTCGATCTGAGCGAACAGCACCTCTGCTTCCTCGTGGGAGAGCGTCGACGTAGGCTCGTCGAAGAGGATGAGCGGGCACGAGTGGACGATGTCCTCGGTCACAAGCGCCTTGGCGAGCTCGACCATCTGGCGCTGCGCGAACGAGAGCGCGTCGATCCGTGCGCCGAGCGGAATGGGGAGATCGAGCTTCTCGAGTTGTCGGCGCGCACTCGAGCGCACACGCGACCACCGAAACAGCCCTCCCCTCGCAGCGTCTCCCTCGACCCCGAGGAGAATGTTCTCGGCGACCGTCAGGTTGGGAAGAAGCGACTGCTCCTGGAACACCATGCCGATCCCAGCAAGCCGAGCATCCCTGATGCTGCGCAAGCGACGCTGCTCACCGCGGAACACGATCGTTCCCTCGTCGGGCTGGTACACGCCCGCCAAGATCTTCAGCAGCGTCGACTTCCCAGAGCCGTTCTGGCCGATGAGCCCGAGCACCTCTCGCTCGCGGACCTCGATGCTCACCGAGTCGAGGGCGACGACGCCGGGGAAGCGCTTCGTCAGGTTGGACACCTCGAGGAGGACAGGGTGGTCCTCGACTGGACGAGCCACTGGCGCCTCCCCTGCGGCTGTGACGGGCTCCGTCATTTCACGAGCCTCAGACGGTCGCGCCCTCTCACGCCCCACTGGAACGCTCCGAAAGCGAGTGCGATGAGGATGAGCCCTCCTTGCACCGCTTGCTGGTAGAAGGGTGGGATTCCCGAGAGAGCCATCCCGTTCGCGAGCACGCCGAGGGTCGCGACGCCGACGACGGTGTGCAGGACGCCGCCGCGCCCTCCCGCTAACGCCGTGCCGCCGATCACAACGGCGGTGATTACGGCGAACAGCGTCTCACCGGTGCTGATGCCACTCGCAAGACCGCCAAATCGAGCGAGAGTCATCGCCCCCGCAAGGCCGGCGAGCGCGCCCGACATCGCGAACGCGGCGATCCGTGCCCGGGCGACGTCAATACCCGACAGCGACGCGACCGCTTCATTGCCCCCGACCGCGTAGAGCCGGCGACCGATGAGTGTGTACTTCTGGAACACGTACCCGACAATGATGACCGCGACTGCAACGAACGTGAGCCCCGAGAAGCCATCGATCGTCTGGAAGGCGAGCTCGCGGATTGTCGTGTCGGTGATGCGCCCCCCGCCGAGCGCGTAGTGGGAATGCAGGACGACCGACAGGCCGAGGGCGACGAACCACGTGCCGAGCGTTACCACGAACGAGGGCAAGCGCAGGTAGACGTTCAGCGCGCCATTGAGAAGACCGAACGCCAGCCCGATCAACACTGCGAGAACGACCGCTCCGAACCCGAAGTCGTTGGAGTTCAAGTCGTTAGCGACGAGGAGGCCGGTCACCACGCCCGCGAGGGCGGACACACCTTCGATGGAGAGATCGAGCGATCCGATTAGGAGAACGAACGTCGTGCCGACGGCCAGCACGAGGATGATCACGTTCTGCTCGACGATTCCCTTCAAATTCCCGACCGACAGGAACCTCGAGTTGATGGCTGCAAAAGTGATGAACAGCACGAGGAGCGGGACCAGGACGCCGCCCCGCTCCCACACGCGACCCAGCTTGACCCCCAGCGCCTCCGTCGGCGGCGCGCCGTCCCCTACGACTGGATCAGCCGCCGATGCCACGAGGAGGCGCCTCGTTCTCTGGTGTCTGCTCAACCGCCTCAGGTCGTGATTGGCCCGGTGGCCTCGCCGAAGAGGTCGGTCCAGTCGTACTTCGACGGGTCTCGCTCGCCAAGATACTCCTGGTAGTTGTTCTGGTCGATGATCGTGATCGGCCCGAAGAAGGCTCGGTTCTCGTGCGGCAGCGCGTCCACGTCGATCTCGCCCTTGTGGGCCGCATCAACGATCGCAAGCCCGATTCCGCCCTGCCAGTAGCTGTCGAACAACGCCGTCGCGGTCATCTCTCCGTCAGCGACGGCCTTGACCGCCTCGGAGACTCCGTCAGCCCCAACGAGCGCGACCTGCCCTGCCAGCCCGGCGGCGCGCAGCGCCTCGAGCGCTCCGAGTGCCATGTCGTCGTTCGAGGACCAGATGGCATTGAGCTCGTCGCCGAACTGGCTGATCCACGTCTGCGTGAAGTTGAACGCTCGCTTCCGATCCCAGTTCCCGGGCTGGACGTCAAGCTCCGTGATACCAGGGAACTCCCCGACCGCCTCCTGGAAGGCGGCGTAGTTCTGCTGGTCGTTCGTTGTGTCGACCAGCCCTCGGATCGCGCAGACGCCTCCCTCGCCGCCAATCGACTCGAACATGAGCTGCGAGAGCTGGAGGTGGGCCTCGCCGCCGTTGAACGCGATGTGCGCCACCCACTGCGGACCGACGTCCCAGGGAAAGAGACCGTCCGGCTTGTTCCAGTGGCTCACGAAGAAGCCCTTCCCCTCCAAGTCTCGCGCGATGAGCGGAGTGGACTCCCCAGTGTTCGGCCACGCGTTCAGCAGCAGTTTCTCGTCTCCCTGGAGCGCGTCGACCGCCCCGCCGATGACCTGCTGCTCGAGGTTGGAGTCGTTCTTGTAGACGAGCGTCAGCAGGTCATCCGGATTCCGCCCGCTCGACTCCGTGTATGACTCGCAGCCTGCGAGGATAATCCGGAAGTTCTCCTGCTCGAGGTCCCGCGCGAGCAGCGACAGCGTTCCGGTGCCGGTGGCCGCGCTCCCCCCCGCAGCTTCCGTCGTGCCTGCGGCGGCAGCCGTCGTCGACGCCTCGCTCGTCGCTGCCTCGGTGGTCGCGGATCCGCTGCTATCGCTTCCTCCGCACGCTGCGAGCAGCGTACCTCCGAGGCCCGCAGCCACCGCCGCGCCGCTCGCTTGCCGGAGAAGCTCACGTCGCGTAGTCGCTCGGTTGACGCTGGTCTCGTCCATCGCTCCCCTCCCCCTTCTGTGTAGACGCCTCGGTGCCCTGCGCATGCTCCTTCCCTCAACCTGCTGGCCGGGAGCGGTCGGCGGATCCGTCGCAAGCCTCACGGCCGGCGCGGGACAGCGCCGGCATGCCTCGATCACCCGAGAACCTCGATGCATCCAACACTCTGCCGAGCCAACGAGGAGCCGCTGGATCGGTTCCGGCTGCAGCCATGCTGGGCCACCGCTTGATCGGCCGACGCATGATTGGCAAGAATGTACTACCAATGTCGAGCGAACACAAGTGCTCGCCTGAGAGCAGGTTCCGAGACCTCCTCAGACGCCTCGCGCCGAGCTGATGCCGACCGCAGCCGAGATCCTCCATTCCTACTGGGAGGCGGAGTGTCGCCTCGACGTCGAGGCGGTCATGCGGCACTACCGGGCCGACGCGATGCTCGAGCTCCCGACTGGACGCTGGCAAGGCGCATCCATCCGCGAGTACTACAAGCGCTCGCTCGCCGAGCTGCGATCGCTCCGGATCACCGTCCACCGCGTCATCGGGGACGGGGATCTCCAGTGCATCGAGTTCAGCGCGGTGGTCATCCGGAGCAACTGGACGACCACGGAGTTCGACGGCGCCAGCGTCGCCGACTGCGATGGCGAGCTTATCAAGCACCTGAAGGTGTACTTCGACCCGAGTCCAGCCCGATGAGCAACGGTCGCCTCGACGCCTGGGGACTCCCACTCGCCCGACGACTACGGCCTACCGTCGCTGTTGTCGGACACGTCGAGTGGGCCAAGCTGATTCGCGTGGAGCGGGTCCCGCGTACCGGCGAGCTCGTCGACGGGGTGGCAGTGGGAGCGGAAGCCGCAGGAGCCGGCGCGATCGCTGCCGTCCAACTGGCGCGACTCGGCGCCCGGGTCACGCTTTTGACCGCCGTTGGCGCTGACCATGACGGGACCGCCGCGCTTGGCCGGCTGCGTGCTCTCGGCGTCGACCTTGCCGCAGTTCGGCGCGCGGCGCCGCAGAGGCGCATCCTCGTCCTCCTCGACGAACGCGGCGAAAGGACGCTCCTCCCCATCGGGGAGAGGCTCCTCCCCGATCTCGACGACGAGCTGCCCTGGCACGTCCTGGCGGATGCCGACGCGGTGCTACTCGTGGCCGCGGGACCGGGAGCCGTCGATGCATGTTGTAAGACGCGAGTCGTCCTCACCACCGCGCGCTGGCTGCCTCGAGTTCGCGAGGGCTCGCGCCGGGTCGATGCCGCTGTAGGCAGCGCCGCCGACGCCGCCGAGGCGCTCGATTTCGACCCGCTCGAGTGCTCTGATCTCGAGGTCTGGACGGAAGGGGCCGCCGGCGGACGGTGGCGGACACGCGAGGCGGAGGGGCGTTTCGCCCCCGCAGGAGTACCGGGACCGATAGCCGACACCTACGGCTGCGGGGACAGCTTCCTCGGAGGGTTCACCTTCGGATTCGCGGCAGGGATGACAGTGGACGGCGCCCTCGCCCTCGGCGCGCGCTGTGGCGCGACGTGCCTCACCGGCGTTGGCCCCTACGAGCGCCAGCTCCGCTTCGGCGACGACGTTGACGCTCGCCGAATGCCCCTGCTACGGTTGCCGCCTTGACATTTGGTAAGACCAATCACCGGGAGCGGGTCGCGCTCGTGACGGGGGCCAGCAAGGGCATCGGGCAGGCGACAGCTAAACTCCTCGCGGCGCGCGGGCTACGTCTTGCCCTCTGCGCACGCGGAGGGGTCACCGAGCTCGAGCGCGAGTTAAGCGCCCAGGGGGCACAGTGCCTTGGCGCTGCGGTCGACATCGCCGACGAAGCGGCGGTCGGCGACTTCGTGGCGGAAGCGGCGGCGCACTTCGGAGGCCTCGACGTTGTCGTGCAGAACGCCGGCATCCGGAGCACAACGCCGAACGCCGAGCTCGACGGCCGCGAGTGGGCGCGCATCCTCAACGTAAACCTTGTCGGCGCGTTCAACGTCTGCCGGGCTGCGATCGAGCCGCTCCGCGCGTCGGACTCGGCAAGGATCATCATCGTCTCGTCGATCGCAGGACAGGTCGGCGGGACGCTCGTTAACGCGGCGTACAGCGCGGCGAAGGCCGGGCTCATCGCCATTACGAAGGTACTCGCGAAAGAGCTCGCCCCGGCGGGCATCACGGTCAACTGCGTCGCTCCGGGAACCATCGATACCCCCTTCATCGCGGACTACGACGACAGCCGTCGCGAGCAGCTCCGCGCCTTGATCCCCCTTGGCCGTCTGGGAACGGCAGAGGACGTGGCGGCAGCGATCGCCTACCTCAGCGCTCCGGAAGCCGGGTGGGTCACCGGCGCGACGCTCGATCTCAACGGCGGCCAGGTCATGCGATGAAGGGCTCGCCCGTCATCGACATCCACCACCACATTGGCGTGAAGCCGGGCCTCTCATACCTCGGCAGCCAGCTCGTGGACGCCATGGACAGGGGCGGCATTGACGTCACAGTGGTCATGCACTTCGTCTCCACACTTCACAAGCCGGACGACTTCGCGAGGGCGAACGCGCTCGTCGCGAATGAGGTGGAACGGCATCCCGGTCGGCTAGTGGGCGCTGTCGTCGTCGACGTTCTGGACACCGACCGCGCGCTCGACGCGCTCGCAGGCTATCACGCGGTGGGATTCCGAGCCGTGAAGCTGCACCCGGTCTTCCACGGCTACTACCGCATCGACGGGGGAGCCGTGGACCCCGTCGCGGAGCTCGCCGGCTCGCTGGGGATGCCTGTCGCGATCCATTGCGACTTCGCTCACGCTGGCTGTTCTCCATACGCCGTCGCCGCCCTCGCAGTACGGCATCCGCAGACGACGTTCATCCTGCTCCATCTGGGGCTGCAGCCGGAGCTCTGCGCGACCACCCCAACGATCGTCCGTGACGTCCCGAACGTCATCCTCGACACGTCGCAAACGCCGGACGCTCCGGACATTGTCTTCGCTCGCCCGATTCGCGAGGTCGGCGCAGACAGGGTCGTCCTCGGCTCGGACGGCCCTGAGTTCGACGTCGTGCTCAACCTCAGGAAGCTGGAGCTCGCTGTGAGCCAGCACGGGGTCGGCGAGGAGCACGCCGCCCTCGTCCGTGGGATGAACGCCGCCCGCCTGCTCCGACTTAGCTCGGCCGAGCCGGCGGCGGCGATGACGGCGCCTTCCCGGGCGCCTGAATCAAGGACGGCATGATCGTCACCTCGGGGATAGACACCCCCGGACGAAGCATTGCCATGAAGAGACAGAGCTCGGCGACGTCTTCGGGTGCGAGCGCATGCTCGCGGATCTCCTCCGAAATCGGCGTCGGGCGAAGATCGAGCATAGGCGTCTCGGTCATCCCGGGATAGATCGTCGAGAAGCGGATGCCGTTCATGTGCTCCTCGACGGCCGCGGCTCGAGAGAGTCCGGCGAGACCGAGCTTCGCAGCCTGGTAGGCCGGCCCTGACAGGTCGGGCCAAAGGGCGGACGCACTGCTCACGAAGATCACGTCGCCCCTGGCTGTCCGCAGGTAGGGCAGCGCTGCGGCGACCATATGGAACGCACCCGTTAGGTTGGCGTTGATGAGCTCGTCGAAGATCGCCGGGGTCAGCTGCTCGAGACGCCTTTCGGGAGTCTGGAGCCCTGCCGCGAGGACCAGGATGTGAACCCCCCGGTCTTCGCCGACCGCTTCGACCTCGCGAGCCACCGCCATGTCGTTCGTGATGTCGACAACGTGAACTCGGACTCCGGGCTCGGACTCGCCGCGCCGGGAGAACCCGTGTACCGTCGCCCCCGCCGCAACAAACTTCGCGGCGATCGCTCGCCCGATGCCGCTGCTCGTGCCGGTGATGATGGCGACCCGGCCGTCAAGAGGACTGCTCATCGGCCGCAAATGTACGCTCGGAGTCGGCGTCCGGTCGTTGACACACCGTTCGGAAACGCCCTATAGTAGCACACTTGGTAAGACCACCTGTCCAAATCTCGGCTCGCGAGGAGGCGATATGAGCGCTGAAGCTATCGCACAGGCCCCGGGAATCGAGGAGGCAGAGTACCGCGCCCGGGTTGAGCGAATCCGGGAGCGGATGCGCGAGCACGGGTTGGACGCGCTCTTGCTGTACGCGGACTCGACCCGCCAGAGCAACGTCCGCTACGTGGTCGAGTTTCGGCCGATCGACGGCTACTCGGATATCAGCATGGCGGTCGTGCTGATCCCGGCCCACGGTGAGCCAACCCTCTTCGTCTCGTTCATGAACCTCCTTTGGGGTCAGGAAGTTGCGTGGTTCCCCGCGCGGACGCTCGAGGAGCTGCCCGCTGAGCTTCATCGTCTGAGAACAGACCTCGAGAGCGGCACAGTGGGCGTGGCGGGCATGCCATTGATGCCTGTGGGTGTGCATGAGGCGATCCGGGGTGCGTTCGCGCTCAGCAAAGTCGAGACCATCGCCGCTGAGCATGTGATGGCACCAATCAAAGCGCGCAAGAGCCGGGGCGAGATCAGGCTCCTGCGGACGGCCGGAAGCTTAATCGCGGTCGCGCTCGACGCGATCAAAGAGGCCGTGCACGAACCCGGAAAGACCGAGATGGATGTCGCGCGGGCGGCCACCGTCGCAATCATCGAAGCCGGTGGAGACGGGCCGGCGATGGACATTCAGATTCAAGCCGGCCTGCACAGCTCCTATAACAACATCCGCTCGACCGACCGTCCGATCAGCCCTGGCGATTCGATCTTGATCGAGATGGGAACTCGTTACAAGGGTTACGTCACCGACATCGCGCGTGGCGCGACCGTTGGCGAGGTCGATCCCAGGCAAGTCGAGATCATCGAAGTCGCTGCTAGCGCGCTCGAGGCTGGCTGTCGCGCTGTACGCCCGGGGATCACGGCTGGTGCGCTCAACGACGTGATCGAGCAAGCCCTCACTGAGGCCGGCTACCGGGAGTTCTCGGCCGAGGCTCGCGGCTACGGCACCGGTCATGGCATCGGCACGGATATCGAGGAGGAGGAACCGTGGATCCGCCCCGGTTCCACGTTCGTGCTGGAACAGGACATGGCGATCGCGCTGAAGGCGTCGATCTTCGTACCTGGGCTCGCCGGCGTCCGAGTCGAGGACAACATCCTCGTGAGCGATTCCGGCGCCGATGTCTACACGCCGTATGCACGCGTCCTTCATTGGTAGACGCTCCGCGCAGCCGCGAAACGCGGGCAAGGCCCCGCTCAGTTTGAGCCAGACGTTGGGAGGCCATATGGGACGACTGGACGGCAAGACCGCGCTCGTCACAGGCGCGGGAAGCGGCATCGGAGCCGCCGCGGCACGAGCGTTGGCTGCCGAGGGAGCGCGGGTCGGGCTCGCGTCGCTCGAGGGCGACTCACTTGGAATCAATGGTGCCGTCGCGGCGGTCGTCGATGTTCGCGACTACCAGGCGCTCTCGCGGTTTGTCGACGAGGTCGCCGAGCGGCTTGGCGGTATCGACATCCTGTTCGCCAACGCAGGCATCGGCATCATCAACCGTCGCTTCGCCGACCACACGATCGAGGAGATCGAGCGGGTCATCGACACGAACGTCAAAGGGATGCTCTACAGCATCCATGCGACGCTTCCGTACCTGGAGCGATCAGCGAGCGCTGACATCGTCACACTCGTCTCACAGTCAGGGGTGCGCACGCTGCCGCTCGAAGCCGTCTACTGCGCCTCCAAGTTCGCGCAATGGGGGTTCACCCGCGCTCTCGACCGTGAACTCTTCGACAAGGGAATCCGGGTCAGCGCGATCTGCCCGGGCGGGGTGCGCACCCAGTTCGCCATGGGGGCAGGGCGAAGCCCGGACCAGGCCGACCTCGACCGGTTGATGCTGCCCGAAGACGTCGCGGACGCGGTCGTCTATGCCCTCACCCGGCCTCGCAGCTACCGGTTAGTCGACATCGGCCTGCTTCCGTTTCTCGAGGAGGTGTGAGTGCGGCTCGACGCCAAGGCAGCGATCGTTACCGGTGCGGCAAGCGGGATAGGTGAGGGCATCGCGCGGCGCTTCGCGGAGGCCGGCGCCCGTGTCACTGTCGCCGACCGCGATGGTGACGGCGCTCGCCGCGTCGCGCAGGCGATCATCGATGGCGGCGCGGAAGCGCTTGTCGTACAGTGCGACGTCAGCAGGGAGGATGACCTGCAGGCGATGGTTGAGGAAACGGCGGCTCGCTTCGGCGGCGTCGACATCCTCGTCAACAACGCTGGGGTGATCGACTTCACGCCGATCGAGACCCTGACGCTCGCACGGTGGGAGCACGTGCTGGCGATCAACCTCACGTCAATCGCGTTTGCCAGCAAGCACGCCGTACCCCATATCAGGCGGGCCGGCGGCGGGGCGATCGTCAACATTGCGTCGATCCAGGCGGTTCTAACCGGCCCGAAATTCGCGGCCTACGCAGCCTCCAAGGGCGGGGTCGTCACCCTCACCCGCAGCATGGCGCTCGAGCTCGGCCCCATGGGCATCCGTGTCAACGCGATCCTCCCCGGATACATTCGGACTCCCTTGTTTCTCGCGGATGCGGAACGTCTGGGAGGCGGCGACCCGGACGTCTTCGTCCGTGAGCTCGAGCAGAAGATCGCTCTGGGGCGGATCGGCACCCCCGCCGATGTCGCGGCGGTCGTGCTCTTCGCCGCCTCCGATGAGGCCCGTTACGTGACGGGAGCGTCCCTCGTCGTCGACGCTGGCGCGACCGTCCAGCTGTGAAGCTGACGCTAGATCTGAAGACGCAGATCGGTGAATGTCCGCTATGGGATCCGCGGGCTCAGCTACTGCGGTTCGTCGATATCGAGGAGCGCGCCCTGCATGCCTACCACCCCGAGTCCGGTGAGCTGTGCACGATCAGGCTCCCCGAGGCGATCGGCTTCGTCGCGCTCGCCCGTGACCGAAGCGTCGTCGTCGGCCTCGAGAACGGGGTTCACCGCCTCGACCTGGAGCGTGAAGAGCTCGAGCTGATCGTTGCGGTCGAGGAAGACCAACCGACCCGGATTAACGACGGTCGCTGCGACCCGGCCGGGCGCCTCTGGTTCGGGACGCTGGCTGCTGACATGACAGCCGGCGCCGGCTCGCTCTACCGCCTCGGTTCGGATGGTCTCGAACGGGTGGTCTCGGGAGCCACGATCTCGAACGGCCTCGATTGGAGCCCGGACGGACGCACGCTCTACTACGTCGACACCCTCGCGCCAACCATCACCGCTTTCCCCTTCAGCGTCGAGAGCGGCGAGCTCGGGAAACCACGGCGATTCGCGAGCTTCGCGCCCTCGGAGCAGTTCCCGCCGCCCAGCGGGCTCCCGGACGGGCTCTGTGTCGACGCTTCCGGGGGCGTTTGGGTCGCGATGCTCGGCGCCGGCGAGCTGCGCTGCTACCGACCTGACGGCACCCTCGCGAGGACGGTCACGGTTCCGACGAGCCTCGTGACCAGTTGCGGCTTCGGCGGCGCCTCGCTGGACGTGCTGTATGCAACCAGTGCCCGCCACCTTCTGACACTGGAACAGGCCCGCGCTCAGCCCAGCGCAGGTGGGCTCTATTGCGCTCGAATGGACGTGCGCGGCCAGTACCAGCGTCCCTTTCACGACTAGAGAGGAGCATTATGTCCCCGCAGGATCTGCCGCCTGTTGACCACGTCAAGCTGCACGATCTGGTCATTCGCCTCTTCTCTGCCGCCGGCCTCTCGGATGAGCACTCGACGATCATGGGAGACACGCTGGTCGCGTCCGATCTGCGTGGTGTCTTCACCCACGGCTCCGATTTCGCACCGGCCTATCTCCAGCGGCTGAGTAGCGGCGTCGACCAGCACGGTCAGCCGCGGGCCGTGCGTGACACTGGCGCAGGATTCCTTGTCGACGCGAACAACTGCCTGGGGCATATCGCCGCCGTCTACAGCATGCGGCTGGCGATGGACCGGGCGCTGGAGACCGGCATCGCGGCCGCCGCGGTCCGTGGCAGCAACCACTGTGGCGCGATGGCCTATTACCCGATGATGGCGCTCGAGCGTGACATGATCGGACTGGCCACGACGAACGCGATGGCCGATATGCCACCGTGGGGGGGCCTAGAGCCGTTGATGGGCAGTAACCCGCTCGCGGCAACCGTCCCGGCCGCCCGTGTGAGACCGCTCGTCCTCGACGTGGCGTTCCAGCAGTCGTTTCCGATCAAGATTCGCCAGAAGGTCGAGCGTGGGGAGCCGATCCCCGACGACTGGGCTGTCGATCCTGAGGGAAACCCGACAACCGATCCCGAACGGGCGCTCGCCGGTTGGGGCGCGCCCGTTGGTAAGTACCGCGGCATCGGGATCGCGCTCATTCTCGGATCCTTGGCGTCGTTTCTACCTGGAGCCGCGTTCGGGTGGCAGCTTGGAAGCCAGGAGGCCGGCCCGACGCCGGGGATCGACGGGCACTTCTTCATGGCGGTCAATGTCGCGGCCTTTGACGACGTCGACGCGTTCAAGGGGCGAGTCGACGAAGTTGTCGAACGCCTGAAGGCAAGCCCACGCGCGGCAGACGTCGACCGGATCATGATGCCGGGCGAGCGCGCCTTCGAGACCACTGAGACCTACAAGCGAGACGGAATTCCGCTGGCACAGTCGACCCGCGAGAATCTAGTCAAGGAAGCCGCCCGCCTGAAGGTTGACCCGTCTCCGCTTGCCTAAGCGAAGCCGTTAGGGGGTGTCGCGGTAGAGCGGGCTGCGCGCAACAACAGGGGCAAGGATGTCCCCATCGAGGTAGTACTCGGCTTCATCGGGAAAGGCCGGATTGGACTTCTGGCCCGGATAGCCGATCGCCCGGCGGACCTTCGGGTGGAGATAATACGCAGCGATCACCGCGAGCCGAAGCGCCCGAAACTCGTCTGGCGCTGACGCGCGAAGCATCGCGACCGCCTGCTCTGGCCGAGCCTTGCTGGATGCTCCGATCGCACGCACGACCAGTGGTTCGAGATCCGGACGGGCCGTGAGAACGCGGTCGAGCCACTTGCCCTCCAGACCGAGGGCGCTCGGCGCCGGATCCGTTTCTGTTCCGGGGATGATCGCGTCGGCGAGCGCAGCGAACCGTTCCCGATCGACCGATCCGGCAAGCGGCTGGTCGCTCACGCCGGCACCGCCTGTAGCCGGGCGGTCGTCACAACGTGTTCGGCGCAGCGCAGCGCGAGCGCGGCGATCGTCGCGGTCGGATTCACGCCCGAGGAGGTCGGAAAGACGCTGCCGTCGCTGACGAATAGGTTCGGGCAGTCATGGGCGCGTCCAAACGGATTGACGACGGAGCGGGCTGGATCGCTGCCCATCCGTGCGGTGCCGAGCAGGTGACCGCCGCGGTAGCGCATCAAGGGCACCGTGATGGTTTCCGTTGCCCCGCTCGCTTGGTGCGCTTCGGTGACTCGTGCGAGGTGCCAGTCAAGCATCGCACAAGCATCCTCGGAGACCCGGTATATAAGTCGTGGGGCCGGCACGCCGTCGCTGTCTTTGAGCCTGTCGTCAAGTACGACGCGGTTGTCCTCGTCCGGGAGATCCTCGGCGATCACGCCCCACTCGAAGCAGTGGCCGAGGCGCTCGCGGATGAGACGGTGGATCTCCGATCCAACGGCATCCTCGACCCCGTAATCGAGGAGGACGTTCAGAGGCCCCCCGGTCGGGCGGGCGCTCCATTTCGCCCCGCGCAAGAAACCGCGGGTTTCATCCGACTCGTAGAACTGGAGTGACTGAATGAAGTGACCAGCCGGTCCGAGCCAGCTCTCCAGATCGTCGTCGTAGACGCCAACGACGGACGCGTACGGATGCAGCATGAGTCGCTTCCCGACTAGTCCCGAGCTGTTCGCGAGCCCGGCCGGGTGTTGCGGCGACGCTGACAGCAGCAGGAGACGCGGCGTGCCGATGCCGTTCGCAGCGAGGATCACGACATCGGCTGGCTGGAAGCGGTCGCCACCGCCTCGGTGGATGAAGGTGGCTCCGGTCGCGAGGCCCCGATCGTTGGTCTCGATCCGGCGGACTCGGGCGCCAGTGACGAGCCGGGCTCCGTGCTCGAGCGCAGACGGCCAGTGCGTGAGATCGAACGAGCCCTTGGCACCAGCAGGACAACCAGCCATGCAGGTTCCATACCGCTCACACTGGGCGAGGTGACCATACGGAGCTGACGCGATCGCGTTCCAGGCAGGCCACCAATGCCAGCCCAGTGTGTTGAGTCCCTCCGCGGCCTTGCGGCCGATCTTCCCGATCGCGTGCGCGGGAAGCGGCGGTGCGGCGCCTGGCGGGTAGGCCGGGTCGCCACCCAAGCCCGCGACCCCAACGTCCCGTTCGACCTGCTCATAGTAGGGAGCGAGCTCTTGATAGCTGAGAGGCCAGTCGTCGGCCACGCCGTCGAGGCTGCGGGCCCGGAAGTCCGAAGGGAGCTGGCGAACCCAGTGCGCTGAGTAGAGGATGCTCGAGCCGCCGACCGCGTTGAACATCCTCGGGTCGAGATCCGACTGCGAGTCCTCAACCGGGTAGTCCTGCGGAAGGGAGCGAATATTCGGATTGGGGTTCCAGCGCCGCTGCGCGAGGAGCTCGAACTCGGCCTTCGCTCCCGGGTAGTCCGACGCGTTGACCCAGTCGCCCTGTTCGAGACAGACGACGGAGAAGCCGGCCTCGGCGAGGTGTTTCGCGCAGACGCTGCCGCCGACGCCAGCGCCGATGATCAGGACGTCTTGGTGGCGCTCAGACATTGGCTCGCCAGGTAGCACCTACAGCTTGGAGCTGGCTGGGCAGGATCGTCAGTTCTGTGATCAGCGCTCGCGGGGGAAAGGAGAGCACGAACATGCAGGCGGTCGCGACATCGTCGGGTTGTAGGGCTGCCGTTCGCATTTCGGCGTCAGGAGGCTCAGGACGGCGATCGAGGAGTTCGGTATCGACAATCCCTGGAAGGATCGATGTGATCCGCACGCTGGCCGCTCCTTCCTCGACGGCCGCAGCGCGGGCGAGCGCCAGCAGCCCCGCCTTCGAGGACTGGTACCCGACCCCTGAGATGTCAGGCCACAGCGCCGAGACGCTCGAGATGAGCACTACGTGCCCGCGCGCTCGCCGCAAGGAGGGCAGGGCAGCGCGGACGCAGCTCGCGGGGCCGAGGAGATTCGTGGTGATCAGCGTCCGCCAGGCTGTCTGCGTTAGGTCGGCGAGCCGCCGCTGGGGGACGTTCGTGCCGGCGGCGCAGACGAGGATGTCGAGTGGCCCTTCAAGAACGAGGCGCAGGAGTTCGTCTTCGACCTGGCTGCGGCTTGTAACGTCGAGCGGGCGGGCGTCGATCTGAGGCTGATGTGCGTCCAGCAGCGCGGCCTGCATCGTCTCCAGCCGACGGGCGAACGCGGTCACCTGGGCGCCCGATCGTCCGAGCGCGACCGCGCATGCCAGGCCAATACCGCTAGAGGCGCCGATCACCACCGCCCGACGGCCCTCAAGGCAGGTGAGGGCCGCAGCCTTCATTCGGGAGCCGCCAGCGTAGCGATCCGGGTCTCAAGGAACGCGATCGCACGCCGCGTGCCCTCATCGCCGGAGCTGCCATCTTCGACGGAGAGGAAGCCATCGAAACGGTTCTGCGCTAGTAGTCCGAAGATGCCGTCCCAGTCCACGTCTCCCGTACCGATCACAGCGTGCTCGCGCTGTCCCCAGAAGCGCTCTCCCGCGTGCACGTTGACCACCAGGCCGGCGACTTCGGCGAGCAGCGTGACAGGATCGGTTCGCGCGAAGACCGGCTGGGCGGTGTCGAAGTTCACTCGCACCGGCGTGCCTTCTAGGCTACTGATGAGGGAGAGAAAGATATCCCGGTTGAAGGTGATGTCAACCGCGTCCTGAGACCAGGTTCGGTCGCGAAAGTGATTCTCGAGGCAGAGGACGACACCGTGTCGGTCGGCGTGCTCAGCATGCAGCGCCAACGCGTTCGCGGCCCGCTGCACAACCTCGCCCAGAGGCTCGTTGGCAGGGGCCTGACCAGCCGTAACACGGATCCGTGTGCATCCCAGGCGTTCGGCGATCTCGAGCAGCCGTTGCATGAGCGCATCCTGCTCGCGTTGGCCAGTCCGCTGCGTGTACTCGGGAGCTGCAGTGATCATCGACAGCTCTAGCTGGTTGCCACGCAATCGCGCCTCCACATCTTCCACGGCAACCGCCGAGCGAAGGTAGAGCTCATGCACTTCAACTGCGTCGAAACCAAGCTCACGAGCGTGGTCGAGCCATCGAGATCCGACCCCACGCCCTTCGGCGTGCTCGACCAGATGGCGGACCGGAAACCAACTCAGCCGAGCGCCCATCGAACGGCTGTCATGGATGCGACCGAAGCGCCCGAACGTGCGCGTATCGATCGTGGCGTCGGTAGACGTCTTCTCGATCGGTTCCGGCGAGGAGTTCTTCGCGCATCCGAGTCTCGATCTCGCTCAGCTGCTCGGCGGCTGTGATGGCTGACTGCGCGATTCGCGCCGGGACGACCACGACACCGTCGGCGTCTCCGAGAACGAGATCGCCAGGCGCGACCACGACCGGTCCGGTCTGTCCCGGCATCTCGATCGGCCGACCGTATTCGACGTGTCGCCACCGACCCTCGATACGAGCGGCGGTCGCGAACCGGGCGAAGGTCGGAAAGCCCATCTCGGCAAGCTCGGCGCTGTCTCGGGTTGGACCGTCGACCACAGCGCCGACGCACCCACGCACGCGAGCACTGAGTGCCGTGTTCTCGCCCCAGGGACCCGCTACCCGATAGCCGCCGGTTGCCACCACTGCGACGCATCCTGGCGTCAGCTGACGGAAGAACTCGTAGCTGGGACTCGACGTCCGCTTCCTGCCGTCGAGCTGGGTCGCCTCGACGCTGGTGCCCGAGGCCACTTCTCCGCGGATGGGGAACGCAACCCCAGTAAGGCCGAGACCAGGCGTGATGGCATGGATTTCCGCATCCAGAATCTGCTGCTTGCACCCGAGTTCGTCGAGGACGTCGCCGACCAGCGAGGTCTGTAGCGCGCGCAGGCGCGTCACGAGCGAAAGGACGTGATCAGCCGAGTTCTCGTTCATCGGACTCCTAGTTCACTGCGCTTTCGAGGACACCGGTAGGAGCACCGACCAGCAGCGCGAGCTCGAGGAGTTCATCGACAGTCTCCCGGGCAACAGGAACCCCTAGCTCCGATGCAGCCTTTTCGTGGAGTCGCTCCCGGTCGCCCGGAAGCAGGAGCTCCTCGTGCCCCGCAGCCAACCGAGAGCCGCGGACGAGGCGGATGAAACTGTCGACCGCTCGACCGAACTCCTGCAGTTCAACAAAGGCCGCGACGTCGATCACAATGACGAGATGCCCAAGGTTCTGCGGACGTGACGGGTCGCCGTACAGATCCCCGATCGCCTCAGCGACACCGCTTCCGGTCAGCAGGCCGTTGAGAACCTCGAGGACGAAGATCAGGCCCGAGCCCTTGTACCCGCCGATCGGCTGCATCCAGCCGCCATCGAGAACGAGGGCAGGATCGGTCGTGGGATTGCCCTGCGCGTCAACACCCCAACCGGCGGGAATCGTCTCCCCTTGCTTCGCTGCGAGCAGAATCTTGCCCTTCGAGACGACGCCCATGGCGATATCGAGCACGACAGGAGCCTCCTGCGCCGCGGGGATCGCGATCGCCAGCGGAAGCGTTCCGAACAGCTTGTCGAGACCACCCCACGGTGGCATGTTCGGCGAGCCATTTGTCGAGACAATCCCGATCATCCCTGCCTCAGCCACTTGCAGCGCGAAAAACCCAGCCTCGCCGAAATGATTGCTGCGCCTGACTCCGGCCACGCCGACCCCGGTCGTCCTCGCCTTCTCGATCGCCGCGTCCGTCGCTCGAGCAGCGACCACAGGCCCAAGACCATCGCCGCCGTCAAGGAGCACGCAACTCGCGGTCTCTCTCAAGATCTGCAGCGTGACGATCGGGTGGACTCCACCCGCACGAAGCCGCTGCGCATAGTTCGGAAGCCGCGTCAGGCCATGCGATCTCATCCCGCGCGCGTCAGCCCGCACCAGGCAGCGGGCGGTGAGCTCAGCGTCAGGCCCTGGTACTCCGTGCTCGAGGAGAACGGCCTCGACAAACGTCGTCAGATCCGCGAACGGAACCCGAGCATCCTCGCCCCCGGAGTTTGCGTCGGACGTCACCTCAGTCTCCCAACCACTGAAGGCATTGGTATTACCAACTTACCGACATGGCGCTCGGTGTGTCAACCTGTCCTCTTGCCGCCGTGCCCAGGCCCCGAGCCCGCTGTCCGCCGCATCGCTTGACAGTTTCACCGAGTCCTCCTATCATCGCAAATGGTAATACCAATTTGCCAAACTTGGAGTATGGCGGCGGCACGGGGGCGAGGAGGTTGTCCCGTAGCTCGTGGCGTTTGAGGTGGCGGTCCTCCCGCCTTGTCCGGTCGCGTCGTGACCGTGGCGAGTGCGAAATCGTCGATCGAGACAGGAGGATCCGCCATGGAGACCGTAGCGCTGGAGGAGGTCGGCGCGAGCGAACTTGGCTTGCCACCGCGTGTGCAGGAGGCGCTCGGGGGGCTGGTCAGCTCAGCGAGGGAAGGGCTGCTCGCCTTGAGCGTCGGTGTCGGGCTCGGGGTGCTCGCCGAGCTGATGGAGGATGAGGTCGACGAGGTGGTCGGCGCGAGGGGCAGGCACAACCCGGAGCGCTCCGCCGTCCGTCACGGCTACGAGGCCGGGGAGGTGACGCTGGGCGGGCGGCGCGTCCAGGTCGAGCGGCCGCGCGTCAGGAGCGGGGATGGGAGCCGCGAGGTGCCGCTTCGCACCTACCAGCATTTCGCCGACCGGGATCCGCTCAGCCGGCTGGTGCTCGAGCAGATGCTTGCCGGCGTCTCGACGCGGCGGTTTGAGCGCACGCGCGAGCCGGTCGGCGTCGGGGTGGAGGCTGCCGCCCGGTCGACGTCGCGTTCGGCCGTCAGCCGCGAGTTCGTCGCGCGCACGCGCGAGAACCTGTTCGCGCTGATGAGCCGCCGCCTCGACGATGTGCGCCTGGCGGTGCTGATGCTGGACGGGATCGAGCTGAAGGGCCGCTGCTGCGTGGTCGCGCTCGGGATCACAACGGATGGCGTCAAGATCCCGCTCGGGCTCTGGGACGGCTCGACCGAGAACGCCACCGTCGCCAAGCAGCTGCTCTCCAACCTCGTCGCGCGCGGCCTCGACGCAGGCCAGGGAGTGCTCTGCGTGGCCGACGGCGCCAAGGCGATCAGGAAGGCGATCGACGAGGTGCTCGGGCGGGTGCCCGTCCAGCGCTGCATAAGCGGCACAAAGAACGCAACGTGCTCGACCACCTGCCCGAGCGCGACCGGCCACCGGTCAAGCAACGGCTGCGCAGAGCATGGGCGCGCGACGACCATGAGCGGGCGCTCGACGAGCTGCGAACGCTGGCCGCCGAGCTCGAGCGCTCCCACCCCGGCGCCGCCGCCTCACTGCGCGAAGGGATGGCCGAGACGCTGACCGTCACTCGACTCGGCGTCAGGGGATCGCTGAAGCAGACGCTCCAGTCGACCAACCCATGCGATCGAGATCGTCCGGCGTACCTCGCGCAACGTCAAGCGCTGGCAGCCGGGCGACATGTGCCTGCGCTGGACCGCCGCCGGCATGCTCGAAGCCGAGCGGCAGTTTCGGAAGATCATCGGCTACCGCGAACTCGCCAAGCTCGCGCTCGCGATCGAACACGACCTCCACCCCCACCCGACCCAGGAGGTGCTGCTCACACTCGCATGAGAAGATCCATCACCCGGCCGCCACCCAAAATCCACGGCGACCGGGACATCCTCGGGGCGAGCGCCACTGCCCCGTTGGAGTGTGCACTGCAAGACGCCTTGAACCACTTGGAGCGACCACGGGAACTCACGTGAAGGAGCGCGACGATGCCTGAACTGGTTCACGAACTCGTTTTCGACCCGATGTCTCTCGACACCCACGAGAACCCGTTCCCGCTCTATACCCGACTGCGGGAGGAAGCGCCGGTCTACTACAACGAGGAGCACGACTTCTGGGCGCTCTCCCGGTTCGCCGACGTGATGGCCGCCGAGGATGAGTGGGCAACGTTCACCGGTCGCTACGGCGTCGACCTCGACGACACGAGCAACCAGTTCGGTGACGGAATCCCGCCTCGCGGTTTCTTCCTCGGCTACGACCCCCCACGCCACACCGACATCAGGCGTGCAATGCATGGAACGTTCTTGCCCCGCAGCTTGAAAGAGTTCGAGCCCATGATTCGCGCCAGATGCAACTCGCTCGTCGAGGCCTTCATCGACAAGGGCAGCGCTGACCTCGTCGACGAGTTTGCGACCCCCTACCCGGATCTCGTCTTCGCCGAGATCATCGGGTTCCCACCCGAACAGCACGCACGCCTCTCCAAACTCCTTCGCACAGCCCTCCTACGGGACATCGTCAACCTCCCGCCGCCATTCATCCCGCAGATCGGACTCGACGCGGGCGGGCAGATGCGAGCGGCACTCAAACAGATCGTTGAGAAGAGACGAAGCGAGGCGCCGCGCGACGACCTACTCGGAAGGCTCCTCCTCGCCGACGTCGAGGCCGAGCCGATGCCGGCGGAAGAGATCGTCGGCATCGTCTTCTTCATCTTCACTGCAGGAACAGAAGAGGTCACAGGCCTCATCACCAATGCCCTTCGACTGCTCGCAGAACACCCGGACCAACGAGCGATGCTGCTCGAGAATCCCGCGGGCATCGCCACCGCCGTCGAAGAGACGCTGCGCTACGAGACGATCGTCCAACATCTCGTGAAACGGCCGACCCGCCCCGTCGAGCTCCACGGTCGAACAATCCCCGAAGACGCCCGCGTGCTCCTGCTCTACGGCTCTGCGAACCGGGATGAACGCGTATTCGAGAACGCCGAGAGCTACGACATCACCCGCAGAATCACCAAGCTCGCCTCCTTTGGAGGCGGAATCCACCGCTGCCTAGGCGCCCCGCTCGCACGCCTCGAAGCGAAGATCGCCCTCGAGACTCTCCTCCCGTTGCTCGGCGAATACACAATCGCGGACGACATCGAATGGAGCCAACGCGTCAACTTCCGCGGTCTTCGCAAACTGCCCCTAGCCTGGACACGCCGCCCGTAGCCATTGCCGTCACGTGTCCGGGTGATCCCATGCACCCTGTGCAACCCCGGCGGGACACTGTGGCGCGCGATCTTCGACCTCTACGGACGCCAACAGATCTGCGAACGCTGCGACGGCACCGGCTGGCGACCCGGCCATCGACTGACAAACCCCAGCACCGAGCCTCGCCTAACCAAGGCCACAACCCCCGGATCTTTCTTCGCTTCCTCCGTCCCGACAAGCCACCGAACACCACCCACGCAGAGGACTGAGCCCAGATCCCCAAGGTCATCTACGTTCATCCCGATCAGACGCGCGAGGAGCTCGACGTCGAAGTCGGCACAAGCGTCATGCAAGCCGCCATCGCACACGGTGTCGAGGGAATCGTCGCGGAATGCGGCGGCTCCGCGATGTGTGCGACCTGCCACGTCTATGTCAACGAGTCAGACCTCCCGCGAGCGCCCGAGATGAAAGCCGAAGAGGACGAAATGCTTGAGTTCACGGCGTCCCCGCGGGAGCCGACCAGCCGCCTCAGCTGTCAGCTGGTCATGACGCCGGAGCTCGACGGGATCGTCGTGCACCTTCCTCCCGAGCAGACCTGATGGCAGGGTCGAGCGTGGTCATCATCGGCACCGGGCACGCGGGCTTCCAAACGGCCGCCTCCCTCCGCGAGACCGGTTTCGACGGAGAGGTTTTGTTGGTCGGAGACGAGCCGCGGTTGCCGTACCAGCGGCCGCCATTGTCCAAGGGCTTCCTGACAGGGAAGACGAGCATAGAGTCGCTGTGGTTCCGACCTCGCACCTTCTACGAGAAGCATGAGATCGACTTGCTCCTCGGGGAGCGCGCGGTCTTGGTCGACAGAGCGCGCAGGCAGGTGACGCTCGCCTCCGGGGCATCCGTGCGCTACCACCACCTCGTTCTCGCGACCGGCTCGAGCCCGAGAACGCTGAACATCCCGGGTACGCATCTCGATGGCGTCCTCACGCTTCGAACATTGACCGACAGCGAGGCGCTTGCAGAGCGCCTGGGAACCGCACGTCACGCCGTCGTGATCGGCGGCGGCTTCATCGGACTAGAGTTCGCAGCGGTGGCTGGGTCGGTCGGCGTCGAGGTAGCGATCGTCGAGATGCTGCCCCGGCTGATGGCACGCGCCGTCTCCCCCGACATGTCGGCGTTCTATGCCGAGGAGCACGTCAAATGGGGCGCGCGCGTTCTGCTCGGGCGCCACGTTGCCCGACTGATCGGCGAAGCGCGCGGCAGACTCACCGGGGTCGAGACTAGCGACGGCGAACGCCTTCCGGCAGATGTCGCTCTCGTCGCCGTCGGCATCCGGCCGAACGTCGAACTCGCCGAAGCGTGCGGGCTGCTCGTCGACGATGGTGTCGTCGTCAACGAGCACCTCCTAACGAACGACCCTAGGATCTCGGCCGCCGGAGACTGCGCGAACTACCCGACCCCTTCGCGCCCCCGGGTGCGCCTGGAGTCTGTGCAGAACGCCGCGGACCACGGCGGTTGCGTCGCTGCCAGGCTGGCGGGTCATGGCGCCCCATACCGGGCGGTGCCCTGGTTCTGGACCGATCAGCGAGATCTGAGGATGCAGATGGCCGGGCTAACGGCGGGACACGATCAAACGGTCGTCCGAGGGGATCCCAAGGCTCGTAGCTTCTCGGTCTTTTGCTTCGAGCGAGGCAGGCTGCTCGGTGCCGAGTCCGTGAACCGTCCCGCCGATCACATGGCCGTCCGCCTGCTGACCGGAGCCGCTCGGGATGGAGACTGCGAGCTTACGCCTGAGCAGGCAGCTGATGAGGCGTTCGACCTGAAGTCGTACGCGAGGTCTAGCGTAGGTGCCGGCCGTCGCCACGGGGCTGCGGGGAGCGAAGCAAGGGGCCCCGCCTGACCCGGGCTCGCCGCCGGTCGGCGTATCCCGTCTCGAGCTAACTTCGTGACGCCCGTAGGCGCGAGGCGACGTCCTTGAGGTGTTTCCTCATGACGCGTTCGGCTTCGGCGGCGTTTCGTTCCATGACCGCCTTCACGAGAGCGCGATGCGCCTCGAGACTGCCGCCCCGTTCGTGCTCCCCGAGTACGTGGCCCGTCGCGCTCAGGAGGTCGCGCAGGCTCTCGACGAGCCGGGCCAACGTCTGGTTGCCCGTCGCCCGGGCGAGCGCTTGGTGGAATTCGGCGCCGGCGAGCGCCTCTGCGTCGATCTCGGTGCCGTGCTCGACCTCCTGCTCGTACAGTTCCAGCAACCGGCGGATCTCCTCTCGGGCATCGTCCGTGGCTCGCTTGGCCGCGATCGCGGCGATGCCGGGCTCGAGGAGCTGGCGAACCTCTATCAGCTCGTCGAAGGTACCTTCGTTCAACAGCAGCTGGTATAGGTAGGGCTCGAGCGGCAGGCGGTCCAGGCTCGTCACAAGGAATGTCCCTCGACCCTGTCGCTGCTCGAGAATCCCGACGAGGTTCAAAGCGGACAGCGCCTCACGAAGCGACGGCCTTCCGATGCCGAGGCGGGCTGCCAGCTCTCGCTCAGTCGGCAGACGATCTCCCGGCTTGAGTTCTCCGGAGCGAAGAAGCGCGATGATCTGGCCGAGAACGGAGTGGCTGACCGTCTCCCTTTTCTCGACGGGGCGGAACGCATCCGCTCCGAACGTCTCGCCTTGCTGGCGGCCACGCCCGGACTTCTGGCTTGAACCCTTCTCCCGTCTCTTGCTCCGGCTTTCTCCGGCTTCAGCCGCCACTGGCGATCTTCCCATCGAGTACGAACTCAACCGACGACGTGAGAACAGACGACGGGGCTACACCGGCGCTTCCCGGGGCTCGCCAATCCGCTGGACGATGCGATTGCGTCCGTCGAGGCATGGCCGCGCGCCCCATCAGGAGCCGGGGGTGAGCAGCGGCAAACCGCTCATCCGGTCGGTGTTGACCAGGTGCCGTTCCGAGCTTTTCTCGTTGCGTCCTCTCGAAGCCCATGGAACGGCTAGCTTACCGGTGCAAGCGGCCACGACGGGCTCCGCGAGAGGCGTGTCAACCGTGGCACTCGAATCGATGTTTGGTGGGGCGGCCACCAACATGCCCTTCGAGAGTGGTTACGCTTCCCGGCGATCTCATCCTGTTCGGGAGTGGTCTGACGTTCGTTTGCAGTCGCGTCTGCAGATCGCTCGACTCTGACGTTGCTCGACGTCGACGGGCTCGCCCCCCGAGATAGATTGGGTTGATTGCCGGTCGCGCGGCAGTCAGCACAGCAGCCCGAGTGCCTCGGGGTCCCTCGGCTCTGCTGACCTCGCACCAGATCAGCTCGATGTCAGCCTCAAGTTCGCGAAGTCAAGTCCCAGGACGTGGTGTAACTCATCGGCACGATCGGCGGCTGCTCAGGCCGGGGTGAGTTCGCGAGCCTCCTCTCTATGGTTGTGGTCTTTCTCCTGATCGATGACCGCCTCCAGCGAGTGGTTGCTGAGGTAGCGGCGCCCGACAAGCCACTCGTCGTTTTGCTCGATCACGATGCTGGCGGCAAGACGAATCAGTGAGCGGTCGTTGGGGAAGATGCCGA
>JBOGWZ010000007.1:0-24185 GCA_050694075.1 Actinomycetota bacterium
GGGACCTCCGCGTGAGGGGGTCAGGGTCCGAAAGCGCCGTCACCGCCGACCATGGTGGCGCCGTCGGCCAGCGCAGCGGGTCTTCCTCGGCCTGACCGCGCTCGGGTTCCTCTTGGTGCTGGACGGCGCCTGGGCGGCAACGTCGGCGCTCGGGAACCTTTCGTCCGCCCGCCGCCTGCTCGTCGAGGCCGAGAGCGACCTGGCCGCCGGCAACCTCGATGTGGCCATCCGGCGGTTCGACTCGGCCCGAGAGGACTCCGAGGGCGCCGCCGGCTTGACCGTGCACCCCTCCGCCGCGCTGGCTTCGATAGTCCCCGGCCTGGCGGATGAGATCGATGCCATCCAGGCCCTGGCCCGGGCCACCGCCGAGGCCTCGCGCGCCGGGGGCGAGCTGGTCGGCTCCGCCCGGGCCATCGACTGGGACGGTCGGTCGTTTCCCGGGCGATCGGACGGGGGGATCGACCTCGACATCTTCCCCCGCGTCCTTCCGGGCCTGCATCGAGCGGACGGCTTCCTTGGCCGGGCCGACACGGCCCTCGGGTCCGTGGACCGGTCGGGCCTGTCCGGCCCGGTGGCCGGGGCCATCGGCGAGGCCCGCGGCGTCCTCGACGCGAGGACCCGACTCGTTCGGCACGCGGCCGATCTGGCCCGCCTCCTGCCCTCGTTCCTGGGCGGCGAGGAACCCCGCCGGTACTTCGTGGCCGTCCAGAACCTCTCCGCGCCTCGGGGGAGCGGGGGGTTCCTCGGCGTGTACGGCGTGCTCCGGGCCGAGGACGGCGTCCTGGAGCTGGAGGAGCTGTCACATACCGGGTCGCTGGGCACGGTGCCGCGGGTGGACGCCCCTCCGGACGTCGAGGCCCGGTACGGTCGCTTCGGCGGGACTACCCACTTCATCGCGGCCAACTACTCACCGGACTTCCCGACCACGGCCCGCCTCCTGCTGGACATGTGGGAGGCCGACGGCCGCCCTCCCCTCGATGGCGTCCTCGGGGTGGACTCCGTGTGGCTGTCCTACATCCTCGGGGCCACCGGACCGGTGGAGACCCCGGCGTGGCCCGAGCCGCTGACGGCCGAGAACGTGTCGACCGTGCTGAACCACGACACCTTCCTCCTTCCGGAGGCCCAGAGCGACCGGGCTCAGGAAGAGCTGGGTCGAGCCCTGTTCGGCTCGCTCCTGGACGGGCCCCTCCCGGTGCGCGGGCTGGGGGAGGCCATGGACCGGTCCGTCCGGGAGCGGCACCTCCAGGTGTTCGCGGTGCGGGAGGAGGAGCAGGCGATCCTGGAGCGGCTGGGGGCCACGGGGACGTTCCGGCTCGACGAGCGGCCGCTGGCGGTGGTGTGGCAGGACGCCACCGCCGCCCGGGCTGGGTATTTCGCTGAGAAGGAGGCTTCGCACCGGGTCGTGCTCCAGGCCGACGGCTCGGCCCTGGTCGAGACGGAGGTCCTGCTCCGGAACACCGCCCCCGAAGGACCTCCGTCGGCGCTCCTGGGGTCGGGCCAGGGGGGCGATCCGGTGGGCTACTACGCGGCCTACGTCAACGTGTACCTCCCGGTCGGGGCCGACGGCGTGGAGGCCACGGTCGACGGCAACCCCTCCTTCGGTGTGGTGGAGGAGGAGTTCGGCCATCCCGTGGTCATGTATGTGATGGGCGCGCCTCCGGGCCAGGCCGCCCGGCTGCGGGTCTCCTACCGGATCCCCGCGCCTCCCGAAGGTCTGGGCGAACTGCGGTGGCGGCTCCTTCCGCAGCCGGCCCTCCGCCCCGACAGTGTCGAGGTCAGCACCGCGGTGGAGGAGGCCGGCGTGGACCTCGCAGGTGAAGGGGTGGCCTGGACGGGTATCCCCACGGACGCAGCCGGGATCGTCCTGCCGGTGCGGGTTATCGGGGCCGAGGTTGATTCGAGGTCCCCTGGGCCCTAGCATCGGCAGCGGTTCCATGGCTGCCCCCGTTCCATCCGAGCGGCCGCTGTTGCCCGCAGGCCGGTGGCGCCCCCGTCTCGCTGCCAGGATCCGGAAGCGCGAGGCCATCGTGGGCGTGGTCGGCCTGGGCTACGTCGGCCTCCCGCTCCTCCTGGCCGTCCGCCGGTCGGGATTTCCCGTGGTCGGTGTGGACTCCGATGGCGAGAAGATCAAGGCTCTCCGGGAGCGGCGGTCCTACGTGACCGACGTCGAGATCGAGGATCTCGAGATCCTGGGCGAGGCGAGCCGGCTCTCCCCTCGGTATGCGGCCCTCCGCGAGTGCGACGTCGTCCTCATCTCCGTTCCCACGCCACTCCGGGACCACGAGCCGGACCTCCGCCCGATCGAGACGGCGGCCCGGGGGATCGCCAGGCACCTTCGCTCGGGGACCCTGGTGGCCTTGGAGTCGACGACCTACCCGGGCACGACCGAGGAGATCGTCCGCCCGCTCCTCGAGGCGTCCGGGATGGTGGCCGGACGTGACTTCGCGCTGGTGTACGCTCCCGAGCGGATCGACCCCGGCCAGGGCAGGGACCACCTGACGAAGACGCCCAGAGTGGTTGGCGGTCTGACCCCGAGGTGCACCGAGCTTGCGGCGAAGTTCTACGGCTCGTTCGTGGACAAGGTGCACACGGTGTCCACCCCTCGGGACGCGGAGATGTCCAAGCTGATCGAGAACGTCTTCCGACACGTGAACATCGCGCTGGTGAACGAGTTGGCCATCGTGTCGAGGGACCTCGGGGTGAACATCTGGGACGCCATTGAGGCCGCGGCCACCAAGCCGTTCGGATACATGCCGTTCTGGCCGGGTCCGGGGGTGGGCGGGCACTGCATCGCTATCGATCCGGCGTACCTGTCGTGGAAGGTAGGCCAGATCTTGGGCCATCGGGTGACCTTCGTGGAGCACGCCCAGGAGGTCAACGCGAAGATGCCCAACTACGTGGCGGGCCGCATCGCCGAAGCCCTCAACGAACAAGGCAAGCCGCTGAAAGGGGCGAAGATCCTGGGCATCGGTGTGGCTTATAAGCCGGGAGTCAACGACAGCCGCGAGTCACCCGCCGTAGCCGTGCTAGATCGCCTGGCCCGGGTAGGTGCCGACGTGAGCTATCATGATCCGTTGGTCGGGGAGGTGGAGATCGGCGGGCGGACCCTGACCTCGCTGGTGCTCACGGCAGACGTCTTATCGTCCCAGGATTGCTCGGCGATTCTGACCGCCCACGGTGACATCAACTACGAGCTCGTGGGGCGCTTCAGCCCGTTGGTGATCGATGCTCGAAGGAGTCATCTCAACGGCCCGAACGTGATACGGCTCTAGATTCCTGACTTCCTGAACCACTCCGCCGTTCGCCGGACCCCTTCCTCGATGCCGACCTTGGGGACGTAGCCGATGAGCGAACGAGCCAGCGAGATGTCGGCCTGCGTGAACCGAACGTCGCCGGATCTTGGTGGTTCGTGGACCGGCTCGCGCCTAGACCCCGTCGCGGTGGCCACGATCTCCAGGAGTCGATTGACGCTGGTCGGGGTCCTCCCGCCCCCGATGTTCATGACCCGGCCCCATGCTTCCTCGCCTGCCCCGGTGGCCAGGAGGTTCGCCTCCACCACGTCGTCGATATAGGTGAAATCGCGGGCCTGTTGCCCGTCGCCGTGGATGACCGGCGCTTGCCCCGTCAGACAGGCATGGATGAATCGGGGGACGACCACCGCGTACTCGTTCAGGGGATCCTGCCCCGGGCCGAATACGTTGAAGTACCGGAGGCAGATCGTGGGCGTCCCAAAGGTCCGCCACCACGACTGGCAGTAAATCTCCCCGGCCACCTTGCTGGCGGCGTACGGCGACTGGGGCCTCGGCTCGAAGGTCTCGGACAGGGGGAAACGCTCCTGATCCCCGTACACGGAGGAGGACGAGGCGAACACGACCCTAGCACCGCGCTCGCGAGCGGCCGATAAGACGTTCAGCGTGCCCCGGACGTTGACATCGGTGGTCTCTGCCGGGAACTCGATGGAGCGCGGTACCGACCGCTTGGCACCCTGGTGGAAGATCACGTCGATCCCGGCCGTTGCTTGGAGGACCGCTGTCTCATCTCGGAGGTCTGCCTCGATGAGGCGCAGCGAGGACAGATCGGCGATGTTGTCCCTCGAGCCGTCCGACAGGTCGTCCAGCCCCACGACTCCGTGGTCCTCCGCGATCAGACGCCGACAGAGATGCGATCCGATGAACCCTGCTGCGCCGGTCACCAAAACCTTCATCGCCACGCGTGGGGAATCCCCCGATGGGTCAGGAGTATCCCGCATAGGTCCGCCAAATCGTTGGCTAATCGCTCGGCCGAGAACCTTCTTACTACCCAGGCTTTGGCCGCCGCTCCCATAGCCCTGGCAGCGGCTGGATCGTCCAAAAGGCTGAGGATGCGCCGGGCGACGGCCTCTGGGTCTGCGGGTGGGACGAGGAATCCAGTCTCTCCGTCTCGAACAACATTCGGAACACCCCCACCCCGCGTTGCTACCACAGGTTTGCCCGCTGCTCCGGCTTCGACCAGCGGGGTCGGTGTCCCCTCCCTCTTCGATGTCAAGACGACTGCGTCCAAAGCGGCGTACAGCCGGGGCAGGTTCGAAACCCAACCGAGGAAGCGGATATGATCACCCAAGATGGATGCGGCGCGCTCCTCGAGCTGCTGGCGCCGATCTCCGTCTCCCGCCACAACGAAGGTCATCTCCGGCCGCATCGCGAGCATCCGGGCCACCGCCCGGCGGAACGTCTCCTGGTCCTTGATCGCCACCAGCCGCCCAACCGTGCCGATGATCGAGCCATGGGCGGGGAGACCCAGATGCCGCCTGGCCTCCCGTCGATCGGCCGGACGGTGGCGGAGCGGGCCGCGTGGTCGAGGCCCTCCAGCCGGCCGGTGACGATCGAGGCCTGCCGTAGCACTCGGCGCAGGGGGATGACCACGTGGCGCGGCTCGATGTTCCCCGAGGCCGCCTCGGGCAGGAGCGGCTGGTACAGCATGAAGGACTCCGGCGCCACCACCGTCACGTCGAGCGACCCCGGCGGCACCCGCTTCAAGAGGCCGAGGGCCGTGTACATCCCGACGTAGCCCCCACCGACGATCAGCACCCGAGGTGTAGCCACGGAGCGGAGTCTAAACGCGAGCGGTGGCGAAACGCCCCCCGATTTGGGAGGCTCCATCGAGGGCATGGAGCCCCCCGAGACACCGGGACCCCCGCGTGAGCGGGTCAGGGTCCGAAAGCGCCGTCACCGCCGACCATGGTGGCGCCGTCGGCCAGCGCAGCGGGTCTTCCTCGGCCTGACCGCGCTCGGGTTCCTCCTGGTGCTGGACGGCGCCTGGGCAGCCACGTCGGCGCTCGGGAACCTCTCGTCGGCCCGCCGCCTGCTCGTCGAGGCCGAGAGCGATCTGGCCGCCGGCAACCTCGATCTGGCCATCCGGCGGTTCGTCGTAGACGTTAGAATACTTCGAAAGGGATCGACTGGATGCTCTCCGGTTCGCAACGTTAGGCCTATCGGTCGAAGGTCTTTCTGAGCACGTCGACGATTCGTTTTGCAGCTCTACCGTCCCAGAGGTCGGGTCGGCTCGCCTCCACTCTCTTCCCCGCTACGATTCGCTCTACCGCCTGTTGAATGCGCTCAATGTCGAGGCCAACGATCTGGTTTGTTCCCTCGGTCACGGTTATCGGCCGCTCAGTTGTATCCCTCATGGTGAGGCAGGGGACGCCAAGGACCGTAGTTTCCTCTTGGATTCCGCCAGAGTCAGTCAGAACGGCTGCCGCGGTTGACATGAGGGCAAGGAAGTCGATGTAGCCAAGAGGCTCCATGATCTGCACTCTTCCATCCTCTAGACGCTTCCACTCCCCCGTCTGCCTGAGCCTCTCCTGCGTGCGCGGGTGGGCGACCAGGACAGTAGGAGCAATTGAGGCGACCTCCACCAGCAGACTTGACAACTTGCTCAGAGTGTCCGAGACGTCGACGTTCGACGGACGGTGCAGCGTGGCGACAAGGTAATTGTGGGGTCGTAGATTCAGTCTGTTTGCGATGTCGGACCGCTTCGCGCGAGGGAGTAACGTGTCCAAGTTGTCAATCATCACATTACCAACCAGGTGTATCTTCGTTTTCAGGATCCCTTCGTTGACCAAATTCTGGACGGCGTCCGCCGAGGGTGCAAAGAGAAGATCGGCTATGACATCGGTCATGACGCGATTGATCTCTTCGGGCATCATTCGGTCGAAGCTCCGGAGGCCGGCCTCGACGTGGGCCACTCGCACGCCAAGTGTGACGGCGGCTAGAGCGGCCCCGAGGGTCGAGTTCACGTCCCCAACCACAAGTACTACATGGGGATCCGTTCGCAAAAGGTATGGCTCTAAACGGAGCATGACTTGAGCCGTCTGCTCCACATGACTACCTGATCCAACCCCTAGTTCAAGATCAGGCCGAGGAAGGCCCAGGTCACGGATGAACACGTCGGACATCTCCCAGTCGTAATGCTGACCAGTGTGGACAAGGAGCGGGTGGAAGCCGCCAGTCCGTAGCATGGCGCGGTGAATGGGAGCGATCTTCATGAAGTTGGGCCTGGCGCCGACCACGTTGAGCACCCGGATCATCGTGATCGGGGGTCTCCCCCCACATGCCCGCCCAGTTGGTTCATCGCGCCGAGGATCGCCCGCGAAGCGTCGAGCCAGTCGATAGAGGAGATGTGTCGACGGCCGCGTTCGCGTAGCTTGTTACGGGTTCGTTCCTCCAGCAGGGCGTGCATCGTCTCGGCCAATGCACGCCAGTCTCCGGGCGGATAGTAGACGGCGGCGTCTCCACATCTCTCACGATAGTTCAGCGTATCGGCGGCGATGACCGGGGATCCCATTGCCATCGCTTCGGTTGGGATGCGGCTCGGGTTCTCAATCCGCGAACACGCCAGCGTGGCCACAGCCCGATGCATACATGACAGGGTTCGAACGTGTGGCTGGCTGCCGAGGAAGGTGACTGTCTGGGGGGAACGCATGGCCAGCCGCCGAAGACCACTCGTATATGCCCCGTCCAAGGGTGTCCCACTTATGAGTAGCTGAACCCTCCGATCGCCCGGCATGCACGCCGCCCGGACGGCATCTTCGAACCCCTTGTATGGGAGGAGGTCCCCCGCCACAAAGAAGAACGGCCGTTCGTCGATCTCCTTCGGCAGGCGCATCCTCGAGGCCGCTTCGACTAGGGCAGGGTTCGGTGGGGCCATCGGCAGGCGAACGACCTTCCCCGTCCGCCCCACGACATGCGCCAAACGCCGCTCGGCCTCTGCAGAAAGCAGGAAGACCAAGTCCGCCCGCTCCAGGCTTCTGGTCGTCAGGAGGCGGAGCAAGCGCAACCGGCTTCGCTGATAGGAGCCGAAGGCATCCCAGATCTCGGGGGCGAAGGGCGCAATGTTGGACACAATGACCGCTGTCCGGACCCTGTCATCGAGACCTGGCCCGAGCGGCAGCGTATTGAAGGGCGAGAGCAGCCACCGATCGCGTTCGCCTCGTACCTTCCAAGGAAGGACGAAATGTTGCCAAAGGAATCGTGCACTAGGAGACTCGAGCGAACGTGGAACCGACCGCAGAGTGAGGTTGGGTCGGTGGCGCCAGGCTGCGGTCAACCGATGTTGGGCGTAGACGACGAATTCGCGGGCCGGGGCGACGTGGGGCAGTCCTTCTACGAGTTCCGCGACCCGGGAAGCCCCGCCGCCGACACGTGCGGGGCAAGCGTCGATGATCACTCGGGCGGGCCCGTCGGCCTCCGGACCCTCAGGCCGGGACATGGGTACCGGGGGCGATCTCCGCCAGCCGCGAAAGGCTGGATGGCCGCGATAGATCGACCACCTGGACGTAGAGCACGACAATGTAGGCTAGGACGAAGACGTACGTAACCTGGATGGCGCTTGCTAGGAAGAGGGCCACCACCATCATCTTAAGCATGTTTCGTTGGCCCTGACTCAACATCCGGATGGTGCCCACCGATCGGAAAGTTCTCCAAAAGACGAACAAGAAGAGAAGCAGGCCGATGAGCCCCGATTCCGCCAGCAGCGTAAACAGCAGGACACGAGAGCCGATCGGCCCCGTATAGCCGCCCCGGTAGGTTAGGAGGGCGTCGCTCCCGTATTCCTTCGAGATGTACTCTTCCGCAACAGCAGTGAAGGTCCCAGGTCCGGTGCCCACGACGGCCTCGAGCAGGCTGAGGTTCCCTGTACTCAGGTCTGCAATGTAGGGAGCGAAGAGCAGGTCGGGAGCGTAACTCAGGGCGCCGGAGCCGAACGCCCCGGACGGGGCTTCAAGTCCCCGATATAGATCTGTGAGTCGTGGGGCGTACTCTTCGATGTCGACTGGTCTGAGCAACACGCCGATGCCGACGAGCATAGCCAGCATGACGGCTCTCCCCACCCAGGTGCCGACTTGGCGGGACCGCCCCAGGAAAAAGTACCCGAGGTACAGGACGGTGTACACGTAGAATGTGATGGATGAAACGAGAATACCGAGTGTTGCCAGCATGGTCAGCTGCCAGATCCGAAGCTTGGTCTGCCCGCGGAAGAACGCGAAGAGGAGAGTTAGACCGATCATGATCGATCCAAGTACTCGAGGTTCACCGAACAGGGAGTAAGGGCGCAGGAATTCGAAGCCCAGGATCGTCGAAACAGGGAGGATCTCCCTCTCGGCGATGGTTTCCGAGTTTACGGGTAGTCCGAGGAGGAACACTCCCACTTGGACCAGGCCGGCGGCCACCAGCACGAACCAAACACGGGAAGCGGCCCCAAGAACGCGGAGCCCGCTTCGTCGGTACAGGAGCTCCGTTAGTAGGACGGCCGGGAACACGTAAGCCGTCCCGGCGAGAGACAGCACCCAGGCGATACCCCGCATCTGGGCCTGACCGTCGTCCGTGAGCACAAACGTGAGGATCAGGCCGATAATCATCCATCCCACAAACAGCTTGACCGCCCGCATCGTTGGTGTCCGCGCCACAGCTCGCCACGCTCTGGAATATCGCTCGCTAAGGAGCACCCGGGCCAGCGTCACCGGGACCAATGTCGCCAGCAAGATGCGGAATGCCGACAGGTCGACACCGGCGATGTCAACCGACAGGTATCTGATGGGGAAAAGACTGAGCAGCAGCAGGAGCACCGAACTGCCGCGAGTCCGCGTCATACGGGCCGGGCTTCTTCCTCGCCGGGGCTCTCCAGTGCCGACACAGGTGTTGCTTCCTCCGGAGCGCGTGAGCTGGATGAACGACGGAATCCGGCCACGACCACCACGATATAGAGGCCCGCCGACACCAGCATGCTCAAGGCGAGCGCCTCAGGCTCGGGCTGGGACATCAGCGCGACCACCGCATAGGGGATTAGCCCTACGGCGTTCGCCACGATCACTACTCGCATCCGGTGAGTCACGTTCAGGAACATCGTCAGCACTACCGGCAGGAACGTCACCCCTTCGGTGGCGACCCTGATGACCACTAGGCCGGGGTCGGCGCATGTCGAGCCCAGAGCCGTCCTGCATGTTGAGTAAGCGCCCGCCACAAGTGCCAGGAGTCCAGCCGCCGTCCAGATCACATATGTTCGGGACAATCGCAACGTCGACCGGCGAACGGCGGCTTTACCACGGCTGCCAAAGTCCCGCGCAAGCTCCGGAAGCCAGAGCATGTTGGTGATCGTAGGGATGAAATAGAGAGTTCTGACGAAGATCGTTGCCACGTAGAGCCCGGCGAAGAAGTCGGTTCCGAACAGGGATAGGGACAGCAGATCGGGTGCGGTGAGCCGCACGGTGAAGACCCCTGCTCCGGCCGCCAAGGGAAGGCCGCTCTTCACCACAGCCACGACGTCGGGCCAACCAAATTTTCGCGTGTACAGGTCCCGACTTGCGAAGAGGTAATAGGCGAACGCGACCACCATGACCGCGTTGAGCGCGAGCACGAAAGTCAGGGAACGGGAGATCACCATCAACGGCACCGCCACCAGCAGGATAGCGGCCGTCTGAAACAGTAGGCCCCGGGCCAGGGTGTCGAATCGCTGGGCAGCCCGAAGGACGCCTTGGCCGTACAAGGTGAGCGAGACCAGGAGAACATAGATCCCGAAGGCCACTGCCAGGAAGGGTTCGGGTCTGAGCCAGAGCATGCCGCCGGCGACAAATAGGCTCGTGGTCACGATAGTGACCAGGAGCGAAGCCGAAGATCTCTGGACGCCCTCCACACGTCGTCCGGCCCCCAGCAAGAACGCCAGATCGCGGTTGATCCCCATTCCGACCCCGAGTTGAGCGTAGGTCGAGTAGGCGACCAGCAGATGCACCTGACCCCACACGGCGTAATCGGCTGTGACCAGGAACGCGGCGGCGGCGAAACCGAGGGCGAGCCTGGAGCCCTGGAGGAGGAGGGTGGAGCCGACGAACAGCCCTCTTCCTCCGCCACCGAGTCGAGCCGAAGTCAGGCGGCCGATAATGCCCAAAATCCTGGTGCTCATGGCTGGAGGGCGTTCGCGTGTCGAGCCGCGCTGATCAGTCGGGACGAGGGCTCCAGTGCGTTCGTCAAACGGATCGCTTGCGCGTATAGAGTCTGAGCGCATACTCTCCGGAGCGGATCGGGCTGTCATCTCTGTCGATGGGAAGGTCGAAGTCCCGCCTCAGGCGCTCGAACTGATGAGCGAACCAGAAGTCGTCGGTCCGGTCGGGCCGGCGGGTCACACCCTCATGAAACAGGATGTAGCGTCTGGCAAACCGAGTCATGAGCGCTAGGACCTCGTCGATCGAGTCAGGGGGGATATGGATGAGGTGGTCGGCCACAAGGACGCAGTCCACGGACTGACCCTGCTCCACCCGTTCCCTCAGCAATGTCAGAGTGTCGCGCTCAGTGAACTGGAGGAACTGCCGCACCTCGGGGTGCATGGCCGCGAAGCAGGCTCGGCGGTCGAGATCGTTCCCCGAGTAGCCGACGTCGGGGCGCTCCCGGTACAGGTACAGGATGTTGCGCCCAGCGCCTACACCCAGCTCGTGGAGGGTGGAGGCGTCGCGGCAGTGCTGGGAGAACATCGCGGCGAGTTCCCGGGACTTCTGGAGCTGCGCCGGCGCGTACGTGCCGGCCAGGTAGTCCGCCTTCAGCCGATCACGCCAGAAGCGCATTTTGGCGGACGAGGAGGAGCCGTACCGCCTCGTCCTGACCTTCAATCGTGCCAGGAGCCTCCTCAATCGCGTATCTCCGTTCGCTCTCTCGCGGTCGTCCCGTCGCTGGAGGCCAGAAGAGTCGCCCGGTCTCCCAGGATGCGGAGCAATACTCGTGTCTGTTCGCTAACGTGCCGGCTTCCCAGCGAAGGGAGCAGGACGAATCGCGTGCTCCGGTCCGGATACAACAGATATTGGTTCAGCATCGCCGTCGAGGGACTACCGGCCCACGTCGCGATGTCGAGGCCCCGCATGTACAGTTCCATGGGCGCTTCGTCCGCTAGCATCATGCCTCGCTTAACGAGGGGGCGGAGCGCAGCCTTCAGGCGCCGGAGGTCCTCGCGTGGATGCGGCTTGACAAGCAGGCTAGATGGCGAGGATATGTCGAGACGGTCGGCAGTTTGCTCCACGAATCCGGCCACCTCAGCCTCGCGGAGTCGCCCGTACTGGAGGAGGGGAGGAAGGAACAGGATTACGCTCGCCGACCGCCACGCTGCGGGCATCGGCCGCACCACCTCAGCTAGCAGGTTGAGGACGGACCGGCGGATGTCGATGGCCTGCGCCCCCGAGCCGGGAGCGAGGTACACGCCGTCCGGGAACAGCGTGGTTACGATCCCGACTCGGGGGTTACCCCCGAGGTTGTGGCGAGACACGGTGAGGAAGTGCCCGTTCCTCAAAAAGCAAGCCATCCCCTTCAGGGGCTGCCATCGGCGGAGCATCATCGTGTGCGGGAAGTAGTTCGCGATCCCGTCTTCGATGATCCCGGTCCGGGACCAAGGCACCCTAAACCGGCGCCGAATGATCTCCAAGCCGTAGTGAATCTCGTAAGGGCCGAACACCAGATTGAGGCCTCCCCAGCGTTGGGACACGTCCGCCGGATAAGCGCTCCCTCGTCTGAGGAATCCCCCGAACGTATGGAAGCCCAGGCGCCGGTAGTCGAACAGTGGCGCGTCAGCGACCAGGGACCGCATGAACCCGGTCGCCACGGGATCCGCCCTGCCAAACCAGTGGATCTCGAACGGCCAGATCGCCATCTGACGAGCGATGGCGCGGGCGTACAGCACGTGGAGAGGGGAGGAAGCGACGAAGACGCTGACCCGAGGTGTCAATCCCATCTCACCCTGAATGGGCTTTCGGCGCCGGGCTCCTTCCGGAACACTCGGGCGACAATGTCGGGTCCCAGACCGGGTACAGTGTCGCAGGAGATAGTCTCGACTTCTCGCATCCCGAGTGGCACGAAAACTTCATCGTACCGTCTCGGGAAGTGACGCCAAGATACGCTCCGCTCGTCTTCGATTGTCACGAGGGTGTGCCGGGTCGCTCGCGTGACATTCGGAAAGACGACGGGCTCGCTGTCGGTGTGGACGTGCTCGAGGACGGCCATCGTGAACACAAGGTCGAAGCTGCTCGGGGACAGCGTCGGCAGCACTTCTTCGAGGGGCCCAAGGTAGATATTCGCCGAAGCCGCAGTCGACGGATAGACGTCCCGCATCCGCTCCACCGCAGCTCCGCTAATCTCGATCGCCGACAGGTCGCGATAGCCTGCGACCGAAAGGTAGTGAAGGTTGCGGCCAATGTTGCACCCCAACTCGAGCAGGCGGTCCTCCGTTGAAGCATGGCGACCCACGAGGTCCACGAGGAACCAACTGCGCTCCTCGCCAGGAATGTAGCTGTCCGGGGCATTGTCTCCGTCCCAAGGGCTCTGCCAATACCGGTGGATCTCATCCCGGCTGACCGAACGGGTGAATGCCCGCCGCAGCCGGGAGCTCCGAAGCGATCGGTAGAACGGTCGAAGAATGGATCGTGGACCCGCCGTTATCCTTCGTGCGCGCGGCAAGGGTCACCTCGCGTGGAGGTTGGCTCGACCGTGTCGTCGCTGGTCGGCCACCGGTGTGGTGGGTCCCACGGCCTTTGGCCGCATGCAGACATCTCCAGGCTTACTCGGGAAGCTCAAATTCGTCCTCTCTCAGCGGCTCGAGGGCGGACACGTCGCGGCGAAGGCGGGTGCCGATAAGGCGGAAGTATTTGCGGGCGTCGATTCCGACGTTCGGCCGGAGGGCCACGAGGTCCCCGGCTCGGACGACGCGGCCTGCCGGTAGGTCCCTGCGCGGATACAGGCCCCGACGGAACGTCTCTCGGTTTGCCGCTTCCCGCTGGGAGACCGTCTTGATCGGATTGCCGCGGAGGGTCGGAAGCGAATCCACCATGGCCCTGAGCTGGAGCATCTCCTTGGAGGTCAGAGAGAGCTGGTGGTCACGAAATGGTCTGGTCTTGTCGTCCGTGAAATGAGCCTCGACGATCTCTGCCCCCATCGCGGCCGCAACTATACAGGCGCGGGGGCCTCGTGCGTGGTTCGAGTACCCTACGACAACGCCGTACCGATCTCGCAGGCGAGCCATACCGGCGAGGTTGGCGTCCTCCTCATTCGGGTCGTCGTACATCGCCGTACACTGGAGCAGGGCTAGTCGGCGATCCTTGATGATCTCGGGATTCCTGTCCAGGAGAAACGCGACAGTCTCGTCCACGTCCCGTTCGTCGCACATGGCCGTCGAGAGGATGAGTGGTTTCCCAGTGGCGACAAGTTGGTCCAGCAGGGAAAAGTTGGTGAAGTCGCCGGACCCGACCTTGTACGCCGGGAGTTCGGGGTCAAGGGCCTCCAGCCACTCCTCGTCCCAGAGCGACACCATCCAGTGGCAGCCCAGGGACCGCACGAACTCCGCCAGCCTGAACCACTCGTCCAAGGGCAGCTCTAGTCGTCGGAAGTGCCGGTGACGCTCCATCGAGAGGCGCGGATTTACGAGGGTGTCGGCCCGGTAGGCCTGGAACTTCACGACATCGGCTCCACTCTCCGCCGCCATCTTGGCGAGCCGGTAGGCCCGCTCGACCTTGCCGTCGTGGTTCCCTCCGATCTCCGCGATGATCAAGGGGCGCCCGAACTCGAGCCGCGACAGGTCTATCATTGTGCCGTCCCAGTCAGCGCCCGCTCGACCAGCGCAATAATCACCTTCGCTGCCGTGCGTTGGGATTCCACGGTGGCCCCGGCCATGTGCGGCGTCAGCACAACCTGTCCCTTTCCCACCAGTCCCATCAAAGGGCTCTCATATTGGCGGTTCTCGACTTCCCCAGTAAGCACGTCGGCCGTGAAGGTGAGATCGGGCCTGGTCTCAAGTGTGGCCACCAGCTCGTGTTCGTTGAAGACCTCCCCACGAGCCGTGTTGACGATAACCGCCCCCTTCGGAGCCGTGCGTATCAGTTCTCCGCCCAGCATGCTGCGGGTTTCGTCAGTTAGGCTACAGCACACCACGATGACATCACACTTGCTCCACAGCTCGCCGAGTTCCGACGTTCGAGCGATCGAAGGGAGGGCCTTGCGCACGTAGGGGTCGTGGAATGCTACCTTTGCCCCGAAGGCTTGGCAGTAGCGCGCCAATCGCCGTCCGATCCTGCCGAATCCCACGAGCCCGACGCGCTTGCCTTGGAGCTCCCGTCCACGGAGCACTGGCTCGTTCAGACGCCACGATCCCCCACGAAGCTCTTGGATGCCCAGGTCGAACCGGCGGAGCCCGTTCAGGATGTGCAGGAACGTAAACTCCGAGCTGGCGCTGATCTGCTCCAGCGAACTCCGATCGTCCAGGAGGGAGATGAACGCGATGCCGCGATTGCGGCAGGCGGTCTGGTCCACGTGGTTGTTACCAGTGGATGGCGTGGCCAGGACTCGAAGGTTGGGGAACCGGTCGAGGATTGCGGTCGTAACCACGAAGTGCTGGCCTGGGTTGGTGATCCAGGCGTGGACGTCGTACCGGTCGTCCAGTTCGTGAGGAAACCACATCTCCCGGAACGTCATTTCCAGGCGGGGACGGTAGCGATCAGCGAACCCGCCAAGGAAGTCGTGAGGCGCAGTGAACAGAATCCGCTGGGGGTGGCGGTCAGATTTTGACATCGACGGTCTCCGAGTCGAGAAACCGGAAGTCCTCTGGAGACTTGATCTGTAGAGCTTCCTCCCGTGGAATCACGGCGTGGCCGATCCGTCGCCCGAGGAACGTCCGGTGGGTGAGATTGCGGGCGCGAAAGACCCGGACGGCCCCGGTATCGACGTAGATGGCCTCTCGTTCCCGCCGGAGCCGGTACTGCTGGCCGGGGTTGAGGGCTCGTAGTCCAGCCTCCCCCATCTGGTACATGAGGCTCCGGTCTTCGTATACGGCCACCACACTGTCGACGTCGTACAGGAGGAAGTTGTCGATGGCCTTCTGGACGTGTGCGGAGGTGCGTCGGGGAGTGTGGACGCTTAGAAGGCACAACACTGTGTCATCCCGGTAAGTACGTTCCCGAACGAGCGCAAGGAGGACGTCCCGCATCGACACCGTGGGCTCTCGCAACACTGGATCCCGGACGTGGGTGGCCACGTCCGGGAAACGGGCTTTGGAGAAGGCAGCTACGCGAGGGTCATCGGTGGTCATAACGACCTCGTCCACCGAGGGAGCTTCCCTCGCTGCCAGGATCGCGCCCTCAAGTAGGGTGGCTCCCCCATAGCGCATGAAGGGGACATCAGGCATGTCCGCATATGTGTTCTTGACCGGCACGATGGCTACCACCTTTGTGTCCCCCATGTCGACGCTTCGGGCGAGCCGACGCTTGACGCGGCTCCGAGCACGCAGGACCTTGCGCTCGTCGCTTGTCAGCGACTCGCCATGCTGCCTGTAGTAGAAGAGTGGGATAGGAACGTGGCGGGCGGCGAGCCCCGCCCTCGCCAGCTTGAGCCAGAGCTCGTGGCCATCCTGGCGGGTAAGGGCGTGGTCGAAGGGGCCGATCCGCTCGAATGCGGTCTTGCGAACCAAGGATCCCGCCCCGTGCGGAGGGAAGGACCGGGGCACCTCTTGGCCGCTCGAGCCGGTGAGAGTCTCAACGCCGATGACCTCCCCGGACTCGTCGATGTAGTAGTAGTCGGGGAAGATCATGGCCACATCCGGCCACCGCATCGCTTCTCGGACAAGAATGTCCAGACTGAAGGCGTGGAGGAGGTCGTCGGCGTCTAAGCGCAGTACGTAGCTGCCCCGGGCCATGGTGATGCAGCGGTTCGCCACGACCCGTAGGCCCTCGGGCTCCCGGTTCCTGAACGTTCTGAATCGCTCGTGCTTGGGCAGGGCGGCTATTACCTCCGGGGTCTCGTCTGTCGATCCATCGTCGATGACGATCAGCTCCCAGTGGGAATAGATCTGGTCAACCACGCTGTCCACTGCCGGGCGGAGGAACCGAGAGTAGTTGTGGCAGGGGATGTAGACGGTGATCAGCGGGGAGTCATCCACTTTCACGGCCTTCCTTTCCGGCCTCGGCCAGGCGCTCAGGGTCGAGGGTCGTGTTGCAACGGGTCGGCGCAGGGACATAGGTGCGGTTCGCCGCGGCCACCTCCGGGTTGGCGTCCAGGAACCGGATGGCTTCCTCCAGCGCCAAAAACGGCCCTGCGGGGACAACCCCGTCGAAGACGGCCTGGAGGACGTGCAGGTCCAGTGGCCGGTTCAACGCGAGTACCAGGTCCGGTCGCCGAAGCGGCGTCGGAGCCAGCACCTCACCGACCTCGTTGATTTCGGGACGCCCGATGAACAACGACAGGTCGTCGCTAGGAGAGGGTTGGACCGCCGCGGTGGCCGCTCGTTCGAGAGCGTCGATGGTGAAGGTCTCTACATAAGCCCCAACCGGGAGTCCGGCGACGCGCACGTAGTCGAGGCCACGGCCCCGCAGATAATCGACAGCCTGATCGATGGTTCCGGGGTCGACCAGCGGACTGTCGCCGGTGACTCGGACCACGACTTCCGAGCCAAACCGGTTGGCGCACGACAGGAACCGGTCGAGGCAGTTCTCGAGATTCCCGCGGAACGATTGCACCCCTAGGGATGCGGCCAGCTCCACAAGCGCACCATCCTCCTGCTGAGTCGAGGTGCACACAACCACGTGGCGGGTCTCCTCAGCCACTGAACATCGCCGAACCAGTTGGGATAGGCAGGGCTCGCCGCCAAGGTCGGCGAGCGCCTTATCCGGGAGCCTCCGGCTCCCCCGGCGAACCTGGATGAAGATGTCCGTCTCGGCAGGGGCGGGTGGCACAGGTTCGCTCCTTCCGGTCATCGCCAGCATACAAAGCGGCGGCTCCCACTGTGTCCCAGAGGGGGGCCCGGTTCACGGCCGAACCGTGGCCATGCGTGGCCAGGTCCGAAGAAGGCGGTTCCGTGCACGATCACCCGCGGCCCGAGTGGCACGTGCGAGCCTCCGTGATGAAAAGGCCACCTGACAGCCACGGATCGCCTTCTGACCACTGCTTGTTTTGGGAGGTCCGCCAGCTGTGTGGTCGAGCCCTCTTGCCAGACCACTTTCGAGAATCCGATCTCGCGGGCCTCCGCTTCAGGTGACGTCCTACCCTTCCTGCAAATGCGAAGCGGCCTGAGCCATCCTGTTAGCGACCGACGAGTCGCTGGAAGGAGGCCCAGGCCATGAGGAGAGTAGCGCCCAGCACGATGGTGCACGAAGAGATCGGCGAGTTGCTCGCCGGCGGCGTCGCACCGAGATGGACATCCTGTCGGTCCTCGCGCAGCTCGGCGTGCGCTACGTCGTGCAGCAGGGGCTCGAGCAGGAGCAGGCCGATAACTTGGGTCGGGCGCTACGAGCGCGGAGCGGGGACCAGGGGTCGGCGCAACGGCTACCAGGACGCCACGCTTCGCACCGCCGAAGGCGGGATCGGGGTGCGCGTGCCACAGGTCCGCGACGGCGAGGTCCCCTACCGCTCGAAGCTCCTTGAGTTCCTGGCCGCCAACTCCGAGGCCCTGGACCGGCTGGTCGAGGAGATGTACGCAAGGGGCCTGTCCACCCGCGACATCGAGGACTGCTTCCGTGGGCCCGACGCGGAGCTGCTGATCTCGCACAGCGCCGTGAGCGAGATCACCGACCGGCTGTGGGAGGACTACCAGGCCTTCTGCGCCCGGGGACCTCTCCGAGATCGACGTCCAGTACCTGTTCGTCGACGCCATCTTCGAATCGCTCAGGCGCTACGGAGCTAAGGAGGCGGTGCTGGCCTGCTGGTGCATCACCACGTACGGCCAAAAGGTGCTGCTGCACCTGGCCGTGGGCCAACAAGGAGTCGGAGGCGTGCTGGACCGAGTTCTTCCGGGGCATGATCGCTCGCGGGTTGAAGCCCCGACGTCGGTGAGCGCCGACGGTGCGCGGGGCCTGATCAACGCCCTCGGGGTGTCTTCGAGGGCTCCCTGCCGGTCCGGTGCTGGTTCCACCGCATGGGCAACCTCTTGGCCAAGGTTCCCCGAAGAGGCCAAGGCGGAGTTCGCCGCCTACCTGCGCGCGGTCCGCGACGCGGCCACACCCGAGCTGGGACGCGCCGCGGCGACCGAGCCTGATCATGCGGTTCAGGGACCAGTACCCGGCGGCCGTGGCGTGCTTCACCGAGGACCTCGAGGGCTCCTGGCGCACCTGCGCCTGCCGGCGCGGCACCGCACCCACTACCGCACCACCAACCTCATCGAGCGAAGTTTCGAGGAGGAGCGCCGCCGCACCAAGGTCATCCCGCGCTTCACCGACGAGCGCTCGGCGATGAAGCTCGTGTTCGCGGTGCTGATCCGCTGCTCCGAGCGGTGGAGCCGGGTGTCGATCACCGACATCGAACGTCACCAGCTCAGGCTGCTGCGCGCAGAGCTCGGAATCGATCCGCCGCCGACGCCGGGAGAGAAGGAGGAACGCTCGAGGAAGAGGAAGATCGCCTGATGACTCAGGTCGCCGCTCTTGCAGGAGACTCAGGACTTGACCTCCGCTTCACGCTAAGCGAACATGAGACGGACATGCAACGGAGCGAGTTGTTTTCGGTCCTACGGAGCGAGTCCGTTTGGTCCTGGAAGGACTTCACAGCCTACTTCGATTGATAGGCGTGGCGCATCCAGTCGATCGTTTTGGGGACCCCAACCTCGAGAGGTACCGTTGGATTGTGGTCCAGCTCTCGCTTCGCACGCGAGCAGTCGATGACCTTGTCTCTTGTGGTCATGGGCTCGGTTGCCTCGTACGTTACGTGTGAGTCATCGAGATTCAGGTATTCCAGGATCATGTCGTTCACTGTCTTCATGTCGTGGAGTTCTTCGCCGCCGACGTTGTAGACGGACCCGGAACCGAAGTTGTCGGCGATATTCGCCAGTGTGCGGCAGGTATCCGTCACGTAAGTGGAGGTTCGCCTATGGTTCTGATAGATGGTCAGCGGTTCACGTGTCAGGGCCTTGTAGATGAACTTGCAGATGGCGCTGCGATACTCGCTGTAGTACTCGCCGGGACCGTAGGTGTTGAAGAGCCGAACCCTGACGATCTCGGCACTCCACTCGTCAGCAGCGTTGAGGGCCTGCATCTCATTGACCCACTTTGACATGGCATAGTCGTTGAGCTGCCGGATCGGAACAAGATCCAAAATCTCCTCTGACATCGTTCCCTCGTAGTCACCGTAGACCTCGGAGGAGCTGAAGATCACGGAGCGAAAGCCTAGGCGACGCTGAAGGGTCAGCAGATTCTTGGTTCCGATCGCATTTGCCTTCCACATCGTCTCGTAGAAGTCCTCGCCGTTTCGTCGGCCGAACTCAGCGGCGAGGTGATAGACGAGTTCGGGCTTCGCCTCTTCGACCACGGACTCGAATTGCCGATACTCGGCGACATCACCGCGGCGGAACAGCCCCTCGTGGAAGTGGCCACGATCCATCCGCCACACCTCGTGGCCTCGTTGAGCGAGCTCGCTGACGAGGTGCGTCCCGACCGCACCGCGCGAGCCAGTGATGAGGATCCGCATCGCTGCGCCTCCTGGAGATTCGGCGGCACTCGCGCCGCGTAGTATAGTCCGCGTCGGTGCGAGTACTGTTCGTCAACCAGTACTACCCCCCTGATGTCTCAGCGACGGCCTATCTCCTCGGAGAGTTGGCCGAGGATCTATCTCGCGACCACGAGGTGTGGGTGGTAGCCGGGCAGCCGAGCTACAACCCGGAGGCGGGTGCCTACCAACCGCGGGGACCCCGTGTGGCGCGAACATGGTCCACTTCCTTCGGACGGAAGTCCATCGCGGGCCGACTCGTCAACTACGGCTCCTTCGTGGGAACCGCAATCACCCGAGCGAGATCCATTCCACGACCTGATGTGGTCGTGGCCATGACCGATCCGCCGGCGGTCGGTTTGGTCGGTATGCTTGCGGCGCAGAGGCACGGTGCTCCTTTCGTCTACATCTGTGAGGACATCTTCCCGGACGTGGCGATCGCCCTGGGGCGGATGGACAACCCGGTCGTCACGGGGGCGCTGCGCCGCTTGAACCGGACCCTTCGCAGGAAGGCCGATCGTATCGTTGCCATCGGGCGTGACATGGTCGCCAAACTCACAAGTCAGGGTGTACCTGAGGAGAAGATAGCACTCATACCGAATTGGGCTTCCAGGGTGGCCGCAAGCAGACCTCAAGTTGATGCCGTTCGCAAGGCCCACGATTGGGGGAGCAAGTTCGTCGTCCTGCATGCTGGGAACGTGGGGCTCGCTCAGAACCTGGGAACACTCATCGAGGCTGCGCGTCTATTGGCAGATGCAGGAGACTTGCAGCTCGCCATCGTGGGTGATGGTGCTGAACGCCGTCGCCTTCAGCATCTTTCGCGAAGGCTCGAGCTCCCCAACGTCTCGTTCCTTCCGCAAAGACCAAAGCACGAGGTCCATGCTTTGGAGGCTGCCGCCGATGTCCACGCCGTCACGCTGAACCCTGGGCTCCGCGGCTCGGTCGTTCCGAGCAAGATGTACGGAATCATGGCCGCCGGCAGGCCTTTCATCGCCGCTGTCGACGCGGGTTCGGAGCCCGACCTCGTCATCCAAGAGCACGGTTGCGGCTTGTGGGTTGAGCCGGGCGATCCCCGGGCGCTGGCCGATGGGATCCTACGCACGCGCGCTATGCCCCTCGATGAGATGGGGCGACGGGGACGCGATGCGTTCGACCGCCTATACGAGAGGTCGATTGCTACGGGGAAGTATCGACGCCTCCTCGAGGACGTCGTTGCCGGTTTCGACTCGGTGTAGGAGAGGTCGTTGCCCGTTCCGACTCGGTGTAGGAGAGGTGGTTGGACCTCGTTCCGTTGGCGGGCTAGCATCGGCGGCGCTTGGCTAAGGTGGTGAAATGCGCTACCTGGTAACGGGCGGGGCGGGGTTCATCGGGTCTCATCTGGCGGATGCGCTCCGGAACCGGGGGAATACCCTCGCTCTTTTCGACGATCTCTCCACCGGCAACCTCGGCAATATCGACCATTTGCTTGGCAAAGACGGCGTCACGTTCAATCAGGGATCGATCCGCGATCGCGATCTGGTTGACGGGTTGGTTTCGGAGGCCGACGTCGTCGTTCACCTCGCGGCGTCGGTTGGCGTACAGCTCGTGGTACAGCGGCCCCTTGAGGCATTCCTGAACAATGTGCGCGGGACCGAGATCGTCCTCGAGGCTTGCGCGAAGCACGACCGCAAGGTGCTGGTCACCTCGACCTCGGAGATCTATGGGAAGAACACGAAGAGCAATCTGAAGGAGGAGGACGACCGGATCCTCGGTTCGCCGTTCAAGACTAGATGGGCTTACAGTACCTCCAAGGCTGTGGACGAGATCCTGGCCCACACCTACTGGCGCGAGAAGGGCACGCCGTCCATTGTGGTCCGCTTGTTCAACACTGTGGGGCCCCGGCAGACCGGGGCCTACGGTATGGTCATCCCCCGCCTTGTCCAGCAGGCCCTGCGCGCGGAGGACCTGACCGTGTACGGGGACGGCACCCAGACCCGGTGCTTCTGCCACGTCCACGACGTTGTGGAGGGGCTGATCCGCCTCCTGGAGCATCCCGAGGCCGTGGGCGAGGTATTCAACGTCGGCTCCCTGCAGGAGATCTCCATCACCGACCTGGCGAAGTCGGTGATCGAGATGGCCGACTCCCCATCGCGGGTCGTGTATATCCCTTATGACGAGGCGTACGAGGAGGGGTTCGAGGACATGCAGCGGCGCCATCCGGACATCTCCAAGATCAACGCTCTCACCGGGTGGCGACCGACCAGGACCCTGGAACAGATCATCGATGACGTCATCGTCTTCGAGAAGGAGCGTCTGGCGACGCCCTCATGAGCTTTCGCATCCCCCTGCCCTTGCTGTACACGCTCGCTCTTGCCGTCCCCCTCCTGGCCACCTTCCTCCTGACCCCCGCCGCCGCCTGGGTGGCTCGTCGCTTCGACGTGCTGGACCAGCCCGGGGACCACAAGGTCCACCAGCGGGCGACCCCGTACCTGGGTGGCCTGGCAGTCGGTATCGGACTTCTTCTGGTGGCGGGGATCTCCGGTGGCGTGTCGGGGCAGATCCTGATGGTGGCCCTCGGGGCGATCGGACTGTCTCTTCTCGGTCTGATGGATGACCAGCGACTGGTCGGGCCGTGGCTCAAGGTCCTGGTGGAGGCGGCGGCCGGTCTGGCCCTGTGGATGGTGGGGATCCGGGCCGGCCTGTTCGGTGATCCCGCCCTGGACCTCGTCCTCACGGTGCTGTGGGTGGTGGCTGTCACCAACGCCATCAACATGCTGGACAACATGGACGGCCTCGCCTCGGGCGTGACGGCAGTCTCGGCGTTCGGGTTCTTCGCCATCGCCGCCATGGAAGGCGACTACCTGGTGGCCTCCCTGTCCCTTGCCGTGGTGGGTGCCTGCCTGGGGTTCCTTCCTCACAACTTCCCACCGGCCAGGATCTTCCTGGGGGATGCCGGGACCCTGTGCCTGGGGTTCCTACTGGCCGCGCTGGGCCTGAAGCTGGACCTTGTCGGCGAGCGGGGTCTGATTCGCTCGGCCATCCCCGTCCTCGCCCTGGGCGTGCCGATCTTCGACGCGGCGGTGGCCGTCGTCGCTCGCATCCGGGAGGGCCGTCCGATCTACGTTGGGGGCATCGACCACCTCTCCCACCGGCTGGCCGGAGTCGGGCTGACCCCGGTTGCGGTGGCGGTGGTTTTCTATGCGACGCAGGGCGCGCTGTCCGTGATGGCCGTGGTGCTCCTCGACGTGTCCAGCTCAGTGGCCCTGGCCATCGTAGTGGGGCTCGGCTCGCTCGCCGGTGTGGGGGTTCTGGCGGTGCAGCGGATCACGCCGATCCGTCCGGTCGTCCTGGCGACCTCCGAACCATCCGCCAACCGCGAAGGTAGACTCGGGTCTCCCCAGAGGGACCGAGGACGCCCCACACGCGGAGGCCGCGTTGGCTGATCGCCCGGAACACGCCATCGATGAGGAGGCCACGCCACTCCGCGAGTACATCGCGGTGCTGCGACTGCGGAAGTGGTCGGTCCTGGGAATCGCGTTCCTGGTGCTGGCATCGACGCTGTTCTTCTCCTTCCAGCAGACGCCGATCTACGAGTCCGAGGCCAAGGTTCTGGTCAAGCCGGTCACCAGCGCGTCCGTGCCCGGTGCGGTCCCTCAGCCGCCAAACCTGGAGACGGAGCGGGAGCTGGTGGCCTCCGCGGCGGTGGCGGAGATCGTCGGCGAGGGGCTCGACGTGGCCGAGGATCCCGAGGCCCTGCTGGACGACCTCGAGGTCGAGGTGGCCACCAACACCGAGATCCTTCTGATCCGGTACGGACATCCCGACCCGCTGGAGGCCCAGGGCCGGACCCAGGCGTTCGCCGACTCGTACCTCGAGTTTCGCCGCGCGGAGGCGCTCGAAGAGTTGCTGGCTGCCTCCGATGCGGTCCAGAAGCAGATCTCGTCGGTGAACCGGGAGCTGGTGGAGGTCATGGAGGAGATCTCCGCCACGAATGTTCCGTCCGAACGGGCTCAGCTCGAAGCCCGCCAGGCCACGCTCACCAGCCGCATCGCTGTGCTGGAGCAGAAGCTCACCGAGCTCACCCCGGTCGAGAGTCTCCGCGTCGGTCAGGTGGTTCAGCCCGCCGATCTGCCCTCGTCGCCGGCCAGCCCGAACTACCTCCTCAACGCGGCGTTGGCCCTGTTCGTCGGCCTGGCGCTGGGGGTCGGACTGGCCTTCCTCCGGGAGCGTCTGGACGACCGGCTTCGG
>JBOGWZ010000008.1:0-20208 GCA_050694075.1 Actinomycetota bacterium
CAAGTTCCGGATAGAGCGCTGATCTCACTGCCGTGCCGGGGATAGCTCTCGTCGGCCTCCAGTGGGGAGACGAGGGCAAGGGCAAGGTCACCGACCTTCTGGCCGAGCACACGGATTTCGTCGTTCGCTACCAGGGTGGGAACAACGCGGGCCACACGATCGTCGTGGAGGGCGAGCGCTACGCCCTTCATCTCGTGCCGACCGGCGTCCTCTACCCGCACTGCACTCCGGTGATCGGCCCCGGGGTGGTGGTCAACCCGCAGGTGCTGATCGAAGAGATCGACTCCCTGGAGGAGCGGGGGATCGACGCCGCCAAGCTGGTCGTGTCGGGTAACTCGCACCTGATCATGCCCTACCACCTCGAGCTAGACCGCGTGACCGAACGCCGGCTCGGCAAGAACCGACTCGGCACGACCAAACGCGGAATAGGACCCGCGTACGCCGACAAAGCGGCGCGCATCGGGCTGCGGGTGCAGGATCTCCTCGATCCCAAGATCTTCTCGGAGAAGCTCGAGATCGCCCTCAAAGAGAAGAACCTGATGCTCACACGCGTCTATGGGCGGCTTCCCATCGATAAACAGGACATCGAAGGCGAGTACCTCTCCTATGGTGAGCGGTTGGCTCCCCACATCGGGGACACCTCCGCGCTCCTTCAGGGGGCGCTCGACGAGGGCAAAACCGTCCTTTTCGAAGGTGCACAGGCAACGATGTTGGATCTGGACCACGGTACGTATCCGTTCGTTACCTCGTCCAACCCCATCGCCGGTGGCGCATGCGTTGGGGCCGGGGTCGGACCTCGTGACATCGAACGGGTGATCGGGATCGCGAAGGCCTATTGCACGCGCGTCGGATCCGGTCCGTTCCCCTCCGAGGCCGATCCCGCCGACGCGGAGATCCTCGTCGAGGCGGGCAACGAGTACGGGACCACCACCGGACGCAAGCGTCGGTGTGGTTGGTTCGATGCGATCGCGGCCCGCTATGCCGTTCGAGTCAACTCCCTCACCGAACTGGTGATCACGAAACTGGATGTGCTGTCTCGCTTCCCGACTGTGAAGGTATGCGTCGCCTACGAGTACGAGGGAAAGCGTTTCGATCGGTTCCCCCCGCACCAAACGATCTTCAACAAGTGTGACCCCGTCTATGAGGAGTTCCCGGGTTGGGAGGACGACATCTCCTCGGCGGGGACTCTCGAGGACCTGCCGAAGGAGGCGCGCAAGCTGCTCGAAGGGCTCGAGGGACTGACCGGAGCACCGATCTCGTGGGTCTCGGTCGGGCCGAAGAGGGATCAGATCGTCAAGATCCGTGATGTCGCGTGAGTTCCCAGCGCGGCTCAGGCCGGGAAAGGGCAGAGGCATGAGGGCCCTGTTGCTCGGATCGGGCGGTCGCGAAAGTGCGCTCGCGTGGGGCCTCGCGCGCTCGAAGGTGATCGGCGAGATCGTCGCCGCCCCGGGTAACCCCGGGATCGGCGAGGTCGCCGAGCTCGTGGACCTCGACCCCGAGAACTCCACGGCGGTCGTCGATCTAACCGCGCGGGTTTCTCCGCACGTGGTCGTGATCGGACCGGAGGCCCCGCTCGTTGCCGGAGTCGGCGATGCCCTGAGGGCGCGAGGCCTCGCCGTTTTCGGCCCCGACGCGGCGGCGGCGCGCATCGAAGGCTCTAAGTCCTACGCGAAGAAACTCATGGACGCAGCCGGCATCCCCACCGCGCGCTGGCGCGCCTGCTCCACGGTGAAGGACGCAACCTCGTTCATGGACGAGCTCGGCCCCCCCTACGTCGTCAAGGCCGACGGTCTCGCAGCCGGCAAGGGCGTCGTCGTGACTTCGGATCGTGCCGAGGCGGTGGTCGCGATAGAGGAGCGAGTGGTCGGAGGCCGCTTCGGCGGCGCCGGCGCCACCGTCGTGATCGAGGAATACCTCGACGGCGAGGAGGCGTCGCTGATCGCGTTCGCAGACGGGCACAATTTGGTCGCGTGCGAACCTGCACAGGATTACAAGCGCGTACTCGACGATGATCGCGGTCCCAATACGGGAGGGATGGGCTCGTACAGCCCGGTGCCGTCTTGTCCGCCTTCACTCGCGGATCTCATCACGGACGAGATCCTGAAGCCGATGGTGGAAGCCACCGCGGCCGTGGGCGCACCGTTTTCAGGAGCCCTGTATGCGGGGCTTGCACTCACGAGTCGGGGGCCGAGGGTCGTCGAGTTCAACTGTCGCTTGGGTGACCCCGAGGCTCAGGCCCTCATCCCGCGTCTGGAGAGCGACCTCGGAGAGGTCTGTGTCGCAAGCGCGCGCGGTGAGCTCGAGGGTACCAAGCTGGAGTGGAGTCCCGATGCCTGCGTGTGCATCGTGCTCGCCTCAGACGGCTATCCGGGTTCATACGAGACGGGACGACCGATCGAGGGACTCGAGGAAGCCGCTGCAATCGACGGCGTCGAGATCTTCCACGCCGGTACGGAGCGACGGGGGGATGCGCTCGTGACCGCAGGCGGTCGCGTGCTGTCGGTGAGTGCGCGCGGGTCGGACTTCAAGCAGGCCAGAGCCCGCGGCTACCGCGCCGCGGAGACGATCCGTTTCGAAGGGGTGCGCTTCCGGCGTGACATCGGCCGGCGTGCCGAGGAACGCGAGGAGGCGCGGACATGAGCGTCGCGGTGGGCATCGTCATGGGGAGCAAGTCGGACCTGCCGGTGATGGAGAAGGCAGGAGAGGTGCTGAAACGGTTCGACATCGAGCACGAGATCGAGGTCATGTCGGCACACCGCCAGCCTGACCGCGTCTCGGAGTACGCGCGTTCGGCCGAGCGGCGAGGTCTCAAGGTGATCATCGCCGGGGCGGGGCTCGCCGCGCATCTTCCCGGAGTCGTCGCGGCCCACACGACGTTGCCGGTGATCGGTGTGCCGCTCTACGGCGAGGCGCTGGCCGGTGCGGACGCCCTCTACTCGTGTGTGCAGATGCCGCCGGGGGTGCCTGTGGCCACCGTGGGTATCGGCGCGGCCAAGAATGCTGCGCTTCTCGCCGCGCAGATCCTCGCGACCGAAGACGGCTCGTTGCGATCGAGGCTTCAGGAGTTCAAGCGCGACCTTGCCGAGGGCGGCAACCTCTAGGAAGCCCAACGCCCGAGGCTTCTTTCCGCCGGGACTCATTCGAGGGCAACGCGTGCGGAAAGAAAGGTAAACATCCCTCTTGTACGGGGGCGCGAAAAACGCCCCGGATAGAATAGATACGTGATCCCCCGCTACAGCCGCGAGGAGATGGCCTCCATCTTCTCCGAGCGCGCCAAGTTCTCCCGATGGCTCGAGGTCGAGATCCTCGCGGTCGAGGCGCGCGTGCGCCTGGGCGAGATCCCGACCGAGGACCTGACCGAGATAAGGGAGCGAGCGGCGTTCGATCCGGCCCGGATCGCCGAGATAGAGGAGGTGCGCCAGCACGACGTCGTGGCCTTTGTCGAGAACGTGCGGGAGAACGTCGGCGAGGCCGGGCGGCACATCCACTACGGGATGACGTCCTCGGACGTTCTCGACACCGCCAACGCCGCGACCCTGCGGGACGCCGGCGATCTGCTGGTCGAGGGAGTTGGGCGTCTGACAGAGACGACGCGGCGGAGGGCCTTCGAGTTCCGCGACACGATCATGGCCGGGCGCACGCACGGGGTCCATGCGGAGCCGACGACGTTCGGTCTGAAGCTTGCGTCCTGGGCCTTCGAGCTTGCCCGGGACAGGGAGCGCCTCCGTCGTGCCCGCGACCAGGTGGCGGTCGGCAAGCTGTCCGGCGCGGTCGGGACGTACTCACAGCTCTCGCCCGAGGTCGAGGCCTACGTGTGCGACCGGCTTGGGCTGACCGCCGAGGACGCCGCGACCCAGGTCGTGGCGCGCGACCGCTACTCCGAGTTCTTGGCCTCGATCGCGGTGACGGGGGCGACGCTAGAGAGGATCGCGCAAGAGATCCGCCATCTCCAACGCACCGAGGTACGGGAGGTCGAGGAGCCTTTCGCGCCCGGACAGAAGGGATCGTCCTCGATGCCTCACAAGCGCAACCCGATCGTGTGCGAGCGCATCTGTGGGCTGGCTCGGCTGTTGCGTGCCTACGCGCAGACTGGATTCGAGAACGTGGCACTGTGGCACGAGCGCGACATCTCGCACTCGTCCGTCGAGAGGGTCACGCTCCCTGATGCCTGCATCCTGCTCGACTACATGCTCGACCGAACGCGGTGGGTGCTCGACGGCCTCGTCGTTCACCCGGAGCGCATGGTCCGGAACCTCGAAGCGTCCATGGGCCTGGCGCACTCCCAGAGCGTCCTGACGGCGCTGTTGGCCAAGGGCATCCAGCGCGAGGAGGCATACGCGCTCGTCCAGCGCAACGCCATGGCGGCGTGGGACGAGGAGCGGCCGCTGGCCGAGCTGCTGAAGTCCGACCCCGACGTCACCCGTCACCTCGATCCGGACGAAATCGAGGCTTGCTTCGATGTCGCGAGATACCTTGAGAACACCGACGGGATCTTCAGGCGCTTGGAGGAGCTGTAGTGGGAGAGGCGAGGCACGTCGGGTCCGGGAAGGTCCGGGAGCTGTTCGAGGTCGCCGGCGACCGACTCCTCCTTGTGGCCTCGGACCGCATCAGCGCTTACGACGTGGTCCTTTCCCAGGCGATCCCCGACAAGGGGCGAGTGCTCACGGGGCTCTCGCACTACTGGTTCGAGATCACCGAGTCGATCTGCCCCAACCACGAGATCTCGGTGCACGCCGAGGACCTTCCGGATGTCGGGCTGAACGATCTGCCGGGCCGGGCGATGCTGTGCCGCAAGGCGGTTCCGATCGCGATCGAGTTCGTGGTGCGTGGGTACCTGTCCGGCTCGGGCTGGCGTGAGTACTTGGAGTCGCGAGCAGTATGCGGCCACCGCCTCCCCGTCGGTCTGGTCGAATCCGATCGTCTCCTGGAGCCGCTCCTGACCCCTGCCACCAAGGCGGTGACGGGTCACGACGAGAACATCACCGAGGAGCGCGCCGCGGACATCGCCGGTGAGGAGACATACGGGAGGGCTCGCGGCTATGCGCTCGAGATCTACAAGAAGGCTGCGGAGTTGGCGCTCGAGCGCGGGATCATCATTGCCGACACGAAGTTCGAGTTCGGATTGATCGGCAACGAGGTCGTGCTGATAGACGAGGTCCTCACCCCCGACTCGAGCCGGTTCTGGCCCGAGGACTCGTACGAGCCCGGGGGCCCCCAGCCGAGCTTCGACAAGCAATACGTAAGGGACTGGCTCGACTCGACCGGTTGGGATCATTCGCCCCCGCCCCCGGATCTGCCCGGGGACGTCGTGGCCGCCACCCGACAGCGCTATCTCGAGGCCTACGAGCGCATAACCGGCCGCCCCTTCGACTCCTGGATCAAGGAGGTGTCCGGATAGTGCACGTGTCCGGACGCGCCGGGGTGACTGCGACCCCGGCGCGGGCCGGGGTGACGCTCCGGACCATCCTGCTCGCCCCCTCCCGCGGGTTCGCCGCCGCGAGCCGCCGCGCGGCGCGGCGGGTGGGAACGGGGGAACGTGTTCCCGAGGGCGCGTCGCCGTACGTGCTGGGATTCCTGGGCGGAGCGGCCCTGATGGTGCTGTGGCTCAAGCTCTCGAGCCTGGTCGGCATCCGCGTCGTCGCCGCGGAGGACTTCCGGTGGGATCTGTTTGGTGCCGCGCTGATCGGAGGGGCGATCGCAACGTCGGCGGGGCAAGTGCTGTGGGGCGTGGTGGGCCGCGCCGCGGCACGCGTCCTCGGGGGTCGTGCCGAGATGACGGATCTTCGCTTCGTGTGGGGGATCTGCGCCTTTCCAACCGTGCTCGTGGTCGCCCTGACCCTCCCGTTGGATCTATCGATCGTCGGGACCGAGGCGTTCGCGTCCGAGCGCTTGGGGGATCCCGTGTCGACCGCCTGGGCCGCGTTCTCGGTCGCGCTCGCGGTCAGCGCCGCGGTGTGGTCGCTGTTCCTGTTCGGTCGCGGCACGGAGGTGGTATCGGGGCTCTCGCCGGCGCGCGCGGCGGCGGCCACGGTGATCGCGATGTCTTACCTCGCCGTCTTGGTCGGCGGGTTGCTCGGCGTGGCTGCGCTCGTCGCGGGAGCTGCGACGTGAAGTTCTCGGCGCGCGTGAACGTGCTTCTCAAGGAGGGGATCGGAGATCCCCAGGGTCAGACGATCGAGAAGGCGTTGCCCGCGCTGGGATTCGACGGCGTTCACGACGTGCGCGTGGGCAAGTTGATCGAGCTCACCGTTGAGGCTTCGACGCAGGAGCAAGCCCGAGCTCGCGTGGTGGACATGTGCGAGAAGCTTCTAGCGAACCCCGTGATCGAGAGCTACGAGGTGACGATCTCATGACGGATGCGGGGGTGGGCGTCGGCGTGGTCGTGTTCCCCGGGAGCAACTGCGAGCAGGACTGCCTACGCGCTCTGGGAGGTCTGGGTGCGCGGCCGGAGCTCGTCTGGCACCAGGAGACGCGGCTCCCGGATTCCGACATCGTGATTCTTCCAGGCGGTTTCGCGCACGGTGATTACCTCCGCACCGGTGCAATCGCGAGGTTCTCTCCAATCATGGAGGCGGTGAGGCGCCACGCCGACGACGGAGGTCTCGTGATCGGGATCTGCAACGGATTCCAGATCCTGTGCGAGGTGGGGTTGCTTCCGGGCGCGATGCGGAAGAACTCCGGGCTCAAGTTCCTCTGTAAGTGGGTAGATCTGCGCGTCGAGAACCCCAATACAGCGTTCACGAGGCGCGCCCCTACCGAACGGCCCCTCCGGATGCCCATCAACCACTTCGAGGGGAACTGGTACTGCGACGCCACAACGCTCGACCGGATGCGCGCTTCGGATCAGATCGTGCTCCGGTACGTCGGCAACCCGAACGGATCCCTCGACGACGCCGCCGGGATCTGCAATGAGGCGGGCAACGTCCTAGGGCTCATGCCGCATCCGGAGCGCGCCTGCGAGGCCCTGCTCGGGTCCGAGGACGGGGCGACGATCTTTGCCTCGATGCTGGAGCACGTCGCCTCCTCCGCACCGTCCAGAGTATGAGCTCGCTGCTCGGCTCGACGCGTCGCCTCCTCGCTCGGTCCTCGAAGGCTCCGACGCGTCCCGCGTCGTTGCCTTCTGCGGAGGCTTCGTCGGCGAGCGTCGGCCTGCGCTGCTCGGGCGGAGGAGACGCAACGGCATGAGTCTTAGCGCCCAGGTGCATCGGGAGCTCGGCCTTACCGACGACGAGCTGGACGCGATCGTGGAGCGTCTGGGTCGCGACCCGACCTACACCGAGCTCGCGATGTTCTCGGTCATGTGGAGCGAGCACTGCTCGTACAAGTCGAGTCGCGTCCATCTTCGCAAGCTTCCGACGGACGCTCCGCACGTCGTGGTCGGCCCAGGAGAGGGCGCCGGTGTCGTCGAGGTCGCGCCTGGCGTTCTCGTGGCGTGGAAGATGGAGTCTCATAACCATCCTTCGTTCGTCGAGCCGTTCAACGGCGCGGCCACCGGCGTCGGCGGGATCGTGCGAGACATACTGTCGATGGGAGCCCGGCCGATCGCCCTGATGGATCCCCTGCGGTTCGGTCCTCTCGATGACGCGCGCACTCGTTACCTTGTCGACGGCGTCGTTAACGGCATCTCCGCGTACGGGAACTCGATCGGAGTCCCGACGGTCGGCGGGGAAGCTGTGTTCGACGAGTGCTACGCGGAGAACCCACTCGTCAACGTTGCGTGCCTGGGGATCGTCGAGCACACCCTCATGCGCGGCCGCGCGGACGGAGTCGACAATCGCGTTGTCTTGATCGGCTCGTCCACCGGGCGCGACGGGATCGGAGGCGCGAGCGTGCTCGCGTCGGCGGAGTTCGACGAGGCCTCGCTCGAGAAGCGGCCCTCCGTCCAGGTCGGCGATCCGTTCACGGAGAAGCTCCTGATCGAGGCCTGCCTCGAGCTGATAGGGCGAGACCTACTCCTGGGCCTGCAGGATCTCGGCGCCGGCGGGGTCTCGTGCCCAACCTCCGAGATGTCCTCGAAGTCGTCCACGGGGATGCGTGTGCGCGCCGATGAGGTGCAGCTCAGGGAGCCGGGCATGGCTCCCTTCGAGATCATGATCTCCGAGTCTCAGGAGCGGATGCTCGCGGTCGTTGCCCCCAAGGACGTCGCCGAGGTGCGTTCCGTGTGTGCGCGCTGGGGGCTGGACGCGGCCGTGATCGGCGAGGTGACGGGATCGGAGCGGCTGGAGGTCATCGCCGACGGAGAGGTCGTGGCGGACGTGCCTGCGGCTGCCCTGGCCGACGAAGCACCGGTCTTGGACCGGCCTCTGCGACGTCCCGAGTGGATGGACGAGCTTGCCTCGGCGGCACCGGGAGACGAGCCACCCGTAGACCTCGAAGACGCGTTCCTGAGGGTTCTGTCGTCGCCGACGTGTGCGTCGAAGCGGTGGATCTGGCAGCAGTACGACCACATGATATTTCTCGGAACCATTCGGGGGCCGGGAGCCGACGCCGCGGTGATCAGGCTCCCCGACCGCGAGCCGGCGGTTGCGTTGTCCACCGACGGATGTGGACGGTACTGCTACCTCGATCCCTACGAGGGGGCGCGCCTGGCGGTGGCCGAGGCGGCCCGCAACGTGACGTGCGTCGGAGGCCGCCCCCTGGCGGTGACGAACTGCCTCAACTTCGGCAATCCCGAGAAACCGGAGGTGATGTGGCAGTTCGCCGAGGTCGTGCGGGGCATGGCGGATGCGTGCCGGGAGCTCGCCACCCCGGTGACGGGGGGCAACGTGTCCTTCTACAACGAGACGCGGGGACGGCCGATCTATCCGACCCCCGTGATCGGGATGCTCGGCGTTCTCGAGGATCCCTCCCGGGCGACCGGTCTGGGTTTCGCGCGCGAAGGGGACGCGATAGTGCTCGTAGGCGACACGGATCCCAACGACCTCGGGGGAAGTGAGTACGCGGCGACGATCAACCGGGTGGTGGCGGGCCGGCCACCGCGCCTCGACCTTGCCGCGGAGAAGGCCCTGCACGGGCTCCTTCAAGAGGTCGCCTGGATCGTGCGGTCCGCGCACGATCTCTCCAAGGGGGGACTTGCGGTCGCCCTTGCCGAGAGCGGCCTCGAGGGAGGCCTCGGCTTCGCAATCGACCTCCCCCCCGGGGAGCCTCACCGGCTGCTGTTCTCCGAATCTCCCTCGCGAGCGATCGTCTCGTGCGACCCGCGTCGGCTCGAACAGGTTGAGTCCGCCGCCCGTCGGGCCGGAGTGACGGCGGTCGCGATCGGCACGGTCGGAGGCACGGCTCTCGACTTTGGCGCTTTCTCTATCGACATCGGCGCCGCGCGGATCGGTCACGAAGACGGGTTGGTGCGCGCGCTCTCCGCTACGATGAACCCAGATGACAAGCGAAGTTAGGGACGCCTGCGGCGTCGTCGGCATCTACGCTGAAGGCGAGGACGTCGCCAGGCTCACGTATTACGCGCTTTACGCGCTACAGCATCGCGGTCAAGAGTCGGCGGGCATCGCCATCTCCGACGGCCAGACGATCGTCGTCTACAAGGAGCTCGGTCTGGTGTCTCAGGTGTTCGACGAAACCGTCTTGAAGTCATTACGCGGCCACGTCGCGATCGGACACGTGCGTTATTCGACCACCGGCTCGACTACGTGGGAGAACGCGCAGCCTTCCTACAAGAGCTCGCCTGCCGGCCAGATCGCGTTGGCACACAACGGCAATCTCGTGAATTCGCTCGAGCTCAGGCGCACGCTCCGGGAGGCGGGGGGAGACCCCACGCCGGAACGAGCTCGCTTGCCGACCACTTCGGACACGGATCTCGTCGCGGCTCATATCGCGCGTGCCAGCAAGGGAGACACCAAGCAGGCCATCCTGGACGTGCTTCCGAAGCTGTCCGGCGCGTATTCATTCACGATGATGGACGACCGGAGCGTGTTCGCGGCCCGCGATCCCCAAGGGTTCAGGCCGTTGTGCATTGGGCGGTTGGGTGAGGGTTGGATCGTCGCGTCCGAGACCTGTGCGCTCGATCTCTTGGGGGCCCGGTTCATCCGGGACGTAGAGCCCGGCGAGCTCATCGTGATCGACGAGTCCGGTATCAGCAGCGAGGTGTTCACGCGGGCGACCCCGAGAGCCTGTGTGTTCGAGCACGTCTACTTCGCTCGGCCCGACTCCACCCTCATGGGGCAGAACGTCTATGCGACCCGCTACCGCATGGGTCAGCGACTCGCCGAGGAAGCGCCGGCGGGCGCGGAGCTCGTGATGCCCGTACCCGATAGTGGCGTACCCGCCGCACAGGGCTACGCGCAGGGGTCGGGTATCACCTACGGAGAGGGTTTTGTGAAGAACCGCTACGTCGGCCGCACCTTCATACAGCCCACCCAGTCGATGCGTGAGCAAGGGATACGCATGAAGCTGAACCCCTTGCGAGAGGTGATCGAGGGCAAACGAGTGATCGTGGTGGACGATTCGATCGTGCGCGGGAACACGACGCGACAGATCGTCGCCATGCTTAAGGAGGTGGGAGCGCGCGAGGTGCACATGAGAATCTCGTCCCCCCCGATCAGGTGGCCGTGCTTCTACGGGATCGACATGCCCGACCACGACGAGCTGATCGGACATCGTATGGAGATCGAGGACATCGCCGAGCACATCGGCGCGGATTCGCTCGCGTATCTCTCTATCGACGGGATGCTAGCGGCGACCCAGATCCCATCAGACGCGTTCTGCACCGCGTGCTTCTCTTCCGACTACCCGGTGCCGGTCCCACCCGAGGAGTTGCAGACCAAACACGTTCTCGAGGACCCCGGCTCAGCGCCCAGCGCGAGCAGGGGACCGCAAGGGAGACGCTAGCCGGCAGTTCGCCTCGGCGTAATACGCTGCCCGCATGCCCCTTCGCTACTCGCTGGAGGACGGTGTAGCCGTCCTTCTCTTGGATCGTCCCGATGTGCTGAACGCCTTCGACGACGATCTCGGGCGCGAGACGCTCGATGCGGTCCAGCGCGCCTCCGCGGACGAGTCGGTGAGGTGCATCGTGATCACCGGGGCCGGGAAGGCGTTCAGCTCGGGAGAGGATCTGGGCGCGCTCGCGGACGGCTACAAGGACGGCGACGTGCCCGAGCTCGGCCAGACTCTCGTTCGGCGCTACAACCCGCTGATCCGCGCGCTCCGCGCGGCCCCCAAGCCGGTCGTTGCCGCCGTCAACGGAGTGGCGGCCGGCGCGGGGGTGAGCGTGGCGCTCGCGTGCGACTTCCGAATCGCGTCCGAGCATGCAAAGCTCGTGCTTGCGTTCATCAAGGTCGGCCTCGTACCCGACTCCGGCGCGCTGTGGTTCCTCACGCGGATGATCGGTCCGTCCAAGACATGGCAACTCGCCGCGACGGGTGATCCTCTGTCGGCCGAACAGGCGCTTGCGCTGGGCCTGTTCCACCGTGTGGTGCCGGCCGACGGCTTCGACGAGGAGTGGCGCACGCTGGCGGCAGAGCTGGCAGCAGGCCCGACGCGCGCGTTCGCGCTGACGAAGTCGCTGGTCGAGTCTGCGACCACCGCTTTGCTCGAGGACGAGCTCGACGCCGAGGTGAAGGCACAGACCGAGGCCGGGCTGACAGAGGATCACCTCGAGGGCGTGAATGCGTTCTTCGAGAAGCGGCCTCCCACCTTCAAGGGCTCGTGATCGCCTCCCTCGAAGGGGATGTGCTCATCATCGGCGCGGGGGCGGCCGGGCTCTTCGGGCTTCTACACCTGCCCGAACGCACCGACGTGATCGTGGTCGACAAGGGCCCCGGGGGCCAAGGCTCGTCTCCGTGGGCGCAGGGAGGCGTCGCCGCCGCGCTGGGGGATGAGGACTCGCCCGAGCTTCACATCGAGGACACGCGGCGGGTCGCCGGGGGTCACGCCGACGCATCCGCGGTTGAGGTGCTCTGCAACGAGGCCCCCGAGTGCATCCTCGAACTCGTGGAGCTTGGCTGTGACTTCGATCGCACATCCGGTGGTGAGCTGCATCTAGCGCGCGAGGGCGGCCAGACCGTGGCGCGCTCGGCGCACGCGGGCGACGCAACCGGCGCGGCCATCATGAAGGTGCTACGCGAGCGCGCGGGGGGCCGCGCTCGGCGCGTCGAGGGAACCTGCCTCGCGCTCGCGGAGGTTGAGGGTCGATGCGTCGGCGCCTGGGTGTTGACACCCGAAGGGATCGTCGAGGTGAGGGCCCACTCCACCGTCCTCGCGACGGGGGGCGTGGGTGGTCTGTTCTCTTCAACCACCAATCCGCCGGGGGCGACCGGGGATGGGATCGCGCTGGCATGGGAAGCGGGGGCCGGTCTTGCGGATCTCGAGTTCGTGCAGTTCCATCCGACGGCCCTCGCCGCGGGCGAAGGGACACAGAGGCCGCTCATAACGGAGGCGCTGCGCGGTGCGGGGGCGCACGTGGTCGACTCTGACGGCCGTCGCTTCCTGTTCGAGCATCACAGTGACGGAGAGCTGGCGCCCCGCGATGTCGTGTCGCGCGCGATCGCCGCGCGGCACACCTGGCTGGACTGTCGGCATCTCAACGAGGAGTTGCTCGAAAGGGAGTTCCCCACCGTCATGAAGGCGTGCCTGGCCGCGGGCATCGACCCGCGCCGCGACCTCATCCCAGTCACTCCCGCGGCGCACTACTTCATCGGCGGCGTGCAGACCGACCTCGACGGTCGTAGCTCGATCCCCCGCCTTTACGCGGTTGGGGAGTGTTCCAACACCGGGGTCCACGGCGCCAACCGACTCGCGGGGAACTCCCTTGCGGAAGCGCTCGTGTTCGCGCGCCGGGCCGCGCGGGCCATCGAGGGGCAGCGTCATCGAAGAACGAAGGCCCGGCCCGAGACACCCATGTTGCAAGAGGTCGGGCTCGATCTGGGAGAGGGCTGGGGTCGCATCAGGTCGCTCTGCGACGAGGCGCTTGGGATCGAGCGCGACCCTCAGGCGCTGCATCGCGCGGAGGAAAGCCTCGAGGACCTCGCGCTAATGCCGTTGGCCGGTCATCCGGCTGCACTAGAAATCCGCTCCGCGGCGATCGTTGCGCGTCTTGTTGCCCGGTCGGCCGCGCTGCGCACCGAATCACGAGGTGTTCATCACCGACGCGATCATCCGGATCCGGATCCTCGATGGGCAGGCGTGCGGTTGAGGTTCGCTCGGACCTAGTCGGCCCGCGGCGTCTATCCTTTCCTCGAGGGCACACAAGGAGGTGGGACCCGTGGGTCACAGAGAGGATTCCTTCCCGATCCTGGGGATCGATTACGTCCAGTTCTTCGTCGGCAACGCGAAGCAGGCCGCGCACTATTACAGAGCTCTGGGTTTCACACTCATCGCGTATTCCGGTCTGGAGACCGGTGCGCGCGACCGTGTCTCATGGTGCGTCGAGCAGGGTGACATCCGCTTTGTGTTCACCGGGGCCTTGGAGCCCGACGGCTCGATAGCGGAGCACGTGAAGCGGCACGGCGACGGCGTGCACGACGTGGCGCTGCGCGTGCCCGATGCCGAAGAGTCCTACCGCGTCGCGCTGGAACGAGGCGCGGTGAGCGTCGCCGAACCGAAAGTGTTCGAGGACGAGCACGGAAAGGTAGTCAAGGCGGCGATCGCCACCTACGGCGAGACGATCCACTCGCTCGTGAGCAGGCGTGACTACTCAGGGGTGTTCTTTCCGGGATTCGAGCCGCTGGAGCAGGCCGGCGGTTCCGCCGGATTCGGGCTTCGTTACATCGACCACGTCGTCGGCAACGTCGAGCTCGGCAAGATGAACGAGTGGGTGAGCTTCTACGAGAAGGTGATGGGTTTTGTCGAGCTCCGTCACTTCTCTGACGAGGAGATCTCCACCGAGTACTCGGCGTTGATGTCAAAGGTGGTCTGGGACGGCGACGGCAAGATCAAGTTCCCTATCAACGAACCGGCCGAGGGCAAACGAAAGTCGCAGATCGAGGAGTACCTCGAGTACTACAGGACACCCGGAGTGCAGCACATCGCGATGGCGAGCGACGACATCATCTCGACGGTCGAGTCGATGAGGAAGGCGGGGCTGGAGTTTCTTCAAGTTCCGCATACCTACTACGAGGACCTCCGCGGACGCGTGTCCGAGGTTTCCGACAAGATCGAGTCGCTGGAGAGGAACGGCGTGCTCGCCGACAAGGACGAGGACGGGTACCTGCTGCAGCTCTTCACCAAGCCGGTGCAAGATCGACCGACCGTGTTCTTCGAGGTCATCGAGAGACACGGCTCGAAAGGCTTCGGTGCCGGGAACTTCAAGGCTCTATTCGAAGCTATAGAGCGCGAGCAGGCGCTCCGCGGAAACCTATAGGGGGGAGCATGGACGTCGTCTACTCCAAGGGCAAGGTCACCCGGCAGGCGCACGTGAGCGTGCCCGAGGGGACCTACGAAGAGGAGCACGGACGCGAGACGTTCTTTGGTCGCGCATCCCACCTCTACAGGTCGCATCCACCTACCGCGTGGGTGCGCATCGACGGCTCGCTTCGCCCGAGGGCGTTCAACCTCAACGAGATGAAGCCAGAGGATCAGGCTGCCCCCGACGGCTTCTGGCAGCTCGTCGCCGGAAACGACGACGTCCGGTTGTATGTGAGCAGGCGGGCGGAACCGGCGCCCTACTTTCTTCGCGACGCCGACGGTGATGTTTGCTACTTCGTGCATCGAGGCACAGGGACCCTCGAGACCGATTACGGCCCTCTCACGTATCGCGAGGGCGACTACCTCATAGTTCCGAAGGGGACCACCCACCGAATGGTCCCGGACTCAAACGACAACTTCTTCTTCGTGATCGAGGGCACCGGCGAGTACCACCTGCCCGATCGCGGGTTGATGGGAAAGCATGCGCAATTCGACCCCGGCATGCTCGAGGTGCCGGACCCGGATCCGCACGACGAAAAGGGCGAGTTCGAAGTGCGGGTGAAGCGCGACGGGGTGTTCACCTCGCTGTACTTCGCCTGGCATCCGCTGGACGTGGTCGGTTGGCAGGGTGATCTCTGCCCCGTCAAGTTGAACGTTCTGGATCACAGGCCCGTTTACTCGCCCAGCTATCACATGCCTCCATCCGCCCACTGCACGTTCGCGAACGAAGGTTTCGTGATCTGCTCGTTCGTCCCGCGGCCGTTGGAGGAGGATCCCGAGGTTCTGAAGGTGCCCTTCTATCACGCCAACATCGACGCGGACGAGGTGCTCTTCTATCATGCCGGCAACTTCTTCAGCCGCGCGGAGATCGACGCCGGCTACATGACTTTGCATCCGCAGGGCGTCCATCACGGCCCCCAGCCGGCGGCGATCGAAGCGTCGAAGACCAAGGAGCGGACCGATGAGGTCGCCGTGATGGTGGAGACCCACCACCCCCTCGTGCCGTCACCCGAGGCGGAGTCGGTGGTCATCACCGAATACGAGACCTCGTGGGCCCGAGGCATGGGTCTGGTATGAACCGTTCTGTCCGCATGTAGACGCGATCGCGCTTCGGAGGGAACAGAAGGGATTGCGGCTCTACCGGTACATCTCTGGAAGAGGGGGATTCCAGCCGCGCCTGGCGGTGGCCGCCGGCAACGGCCCTCCGGTCGACCTCCTCGATGCGTGGCAGGAGCTGACCGGTACTTCACTGGGCTGGGACGAGACCGGTTTTCTCGTCTCGTTCATGTCGCTGATCGAGGACGGCCCCCTGCTCTGGGGCGAGATCAGCGACGTCTGCGCCGCCGCGTCGACGCAGGAGCACCTCGTGGTCGACCAGGCCACGAACAACTTCCGCCCGCTGTGCCCCTTCGACCGACTCGCGTCTCTAAAGGACTTCCTGACGTTCGAGGATCACGTCAAGCTGGGTGCCGAGCGCAGGGACACCGATGTTTCGCCGTACTGGTACGAGGCTCCCATCTACTACAAGGGGAACCACCGGGCGTTGATAGGGCCGGAAGATGTGTGTCGCTGGCCGCGCTATGCGGCGCGGCTTGACTTCGAGCTCGAGCTCGGAATGGTGATCGGCAGGCGCGGTCGTGGTATCCGTCCATCGGCCGCGCACGACTACATCTTCGGCTTCACGATCTTCAACGATTTCTCGGCGCGCGACGTGCAGGCGAAGGAAATGAATGCGTGGCTCGGCCCGGCGCGCGGTAAGGACTTCTGTAACGCCTTCGGCCCATGCATCGTGACGGCCGACGAGGTGGGGGCCGAGCCGGACCTCGAGATGATCTGTCGCGTCAACGGCGAGGAGTGGGGCCGTGCCCGCTCGTCTCAGATGCATTGGCGCTGGGCGGATCTGATCGCCCACGTGTCCGAATGCGAGGACGTTTATCCGGGCGACTTATTCGGCTCGGGTACGCCGGGCGGCTGTTGCGGACTCGATCTGGGTCGGGAGCTGCACTCCGGAGACGTCGTCGAGTTGGAGATCGAGAAGATCGGCGTGCTGCGCAACTACATAGGGGCCCCCTAGGCTATTCAGCTCTCGAATGCGAGCACGGCGGGGTGCTCCAACAGTTCCACGACCTCCAGCATGAAGCTCGAGGCGGCCACCCCGTCTAGGACCCGGTGGTCGAAGGTGATGCCGAGATTCATCATCTTTCGCACCACGATCTGTCCGTCGCGGACGACGGGACGGTCGCTCGCCTTGTGCACGCCCAGGATCCCGGTCTGGGGATGGAGGATCAGCGGGGTGGCCATCAACCCGGCGTAGCGGCCCGGGCTCGTGATCGTGAAGGTTCCGCCGTGCACCTCCTCGGGCCTGACGTTTCCCTCGCGCGCCGCGCTCGCGAGCCGGTCGATCTCGGCCGCGATCGTCCTAAGGTTCTTCTGATCGGCGTGGTGAATGACCGGCACGACCAAGCCCGCCGGAGTGTCCACTGCGACACCGATGTTGTAGTCCGCGTGGAAAACGACCTCCCGGCGGTCCTCGTCCAGCGACGCGTTGAGCGCGGGGAAGTTCTTGAGGGATGCGATCACGGCCCTGACGATGAACGGCAGGAATGTCAGTTTCGGCGCGTCGGGCGCGCGCTCGTTGGCTAGTCGGCGGGTGGCGTCGAGCTCGGTGACATCGCACTCCTCGATATGGGTCACCGGCGGGATCGCGAGGTGCGACTTGAGCATGCGATCGGCGATCGTGCGCCTGATCCCTCGGAGCGGTTCGCGCCGCTCTGTGCCGGCCTCGAGCCGGACCTCGGTGGGCGCGCCGGAGGCGAACGCCTCGACGTCGGCACGCACGATGCGACCGTTGGGCCCGCTCCCCGGCACCCGGGCGAGATCGATGCCGAGCTCGCGCGCGAGCTTCCGCACCGGCGGCATAGCCTTCACCGGTGCGGGCACCCGCTCGGGGGCTGCGGGCGCAGCGCCTCCCTCGGGCTCTGCCTGCGGCGCTCCGGCGGCGACCGCCGGCACGGCGGGCGCCGTCTCCGCAGTCGCCCTCTGGGAGGTCGCTGCGTCCTCGCGACTTCCGCCGTCGCCGCCCACATCGGCTTCAGGGGCCCCTATCGTGACGAGCACGGTGCCTACGGGCACCACGTCGCCTTCGGCGACGTGCAGGCGGGACACCACTCCCGCAAACGGCGACGGGATCTCGGCGGTCGCCTTGTCGGTGATCACCTCGACGAGCGGGTCGTCTTCCGAGATCGTGTCGCCCTCACGAACGAGCCAGCGCTCGATCTCGGCCTCGGTGACGCCCTCTCCGAGGTCGGGAAGCCGGAACTCGGCCATCAGAAGTCGAGTACCTTCCTCGCCCCCGCTGCGATCCGTTCGACCGAGGGCAGATAGTCGTCCTCGTTTGCGAACTGCGGGAAGGGTACGTCGAAGCCCGTCACGCGAAGCACAGGCGCCTCGAGGTCGAGGATGCAGCGCTCGTGTATCAGGCTGGAAACCTCGGCCCCCAGCCCCGCGGTGCGAGGGGCCTCGTGAACCACGAGCACGCGCCCGCACTCCGATGCCGCGGTTGTGATCGCCTCCACATCGAGTGGGTAGAGCGAGCGGAGATCGACAACGCGCGTCTCGATGCGGCGTTCCTGGGCCAGTTTGTCGGCGGCCTCTATGGACAGGGGCACGGTGGCGCCGTAGGTGATGATCGCGAGGTCGTCGCCCTCGCGCGCAACTCGTGCCCTCGACAGGATCTGTGTAGCCGCGCCGTCTCCGGTGCCGAATTCGAACGGCAGCTCATCCGGGACCTCCTCTCGGCCGGCGCGATAGATCCGCTTGGGCTCCATGAAGATCACGGGGTCGGGGTGATCGATGGCCGCGAGCAGCATGTCCCGCGCATCTCGAGGGGTAGTCGGACAGACGACCTTGAGACCGGGAACGTGACAGAACAATGCCTCGGGGGAATCGGAGTGGAGCTCCGGCGCGCGCACGCCTCCGCCGAACGGGATCCGCACGACGATGGAGGCAGGCACCTCCCCGCGTGTTCGCCACGCGTAGCGTGCCGCGTGGGTGACGATCTGTTCGAACGCGGGATACACGAACACGTCGAACTGAATCTCAGTTACGGGAAGCAAACCGTAAAGCGACATCCCGATCGCGGCCCCCACGATGCCGGCTTCCGCCAGCGGAGTGTCCACGACCCGATCCTCTCCGAAGCTATCCAGCAGCCCGGCGGTCACCCGGAACACACCGCCAGTGCGGGCGACGTCCTCGCCCATGACCACGACGCGCTCATCCGAGGCCATCGCTTGGTGCAGCGCCGTGTTGAGCGCCTCGACCATGTTCATCTCGGTCATGTGTCGTCCTCCGGGGGAGCTGCGAGGGGCTTGACCTCGGGAGGGCGTTCGACGCGGCGAAGCTCCTCCAGGCCCTCCTCGAACGTCCACGGCCACCCCGACGCGTACACGGGGTCGAAGAGGATCGATTGATCCGGCTGCTCGATCGCCTCCATGTCCTTGACCGCCTGTGCGATCGCGCTCTTTGCCTCGGCGCGAATCGACTCCTCTTTGTCCGCGTTGAGCACTCCGGTGCGCCGTAAGTAGCCGGACATGCGTGCGATGGGTTCGAGTGGTTTCCACCGGTCGGCGACGGACTCGTCACGGTACAGGCGGGGGTCGTCCGCCGTACCGTGCGCGCCGATGCGATAGCAGAACGCCTCGATCAAGGTCGGGCCTTCTCCGGCGCGCCCGCGTTCCAGGGCCTCCTTGGTCGCCTTCCAGCAGGCGATCGGATCGAATCCATCGATCAGCACGCCCGGCATGCCGTAGGCGGCGGCCTTCTCGGCGATGGTGGCGGTGGCCATCTGGCGGCTCACGGGGGTGGAGATCGCCCACTGGTTGTTGACGCAGAAGAACACCGTGGCCGTCTTGAACACTGCCGCGAAGTTCATGGCCTCGTGAAAGTCGCCTTCGGACGTCGCTCCATCCCCAAACCATGTCAGCGATCCGACGCGATCACCGCGGATCTTTGCCGCCCACGCGAGCCCGACGGCGTGGGGCAGCTGGGTACCGATCGGAACGCAGATCGGGGCGACCCGATGCTCGCGCGTGTTGTAGAAGCCGTGCCGCCCACCGTAGCCACGCCACCACGCAAGGATCGTTGCAGGGGAGACGCCGCGAAGTATGCCGATTGCGTTCTGTCGGTAGGAGGGGAACAGCCAGTCCCGATCCTCGCACGCGTAGAGCGCGCCGGCCTGCGTCGCCTCTTCTCCCCAGTAGAGCGCGTACGTCCCTATCCGCCCCTGGCGTTGGAGCGCCACGGCGCGCTCGTCGAAGGTTCTTAGGAGGACGAGCCACCGGAACATCTCCACGAGGTCCTTCTCCGCGAGCCCGTCCGGGACGGGTGCGTCCGGGGTTTCCTTGCCGTTACCGATGAAACGGAGGGGCTCCCCCATGTCAGTGGGTGGAGATCGGGCCGAACTCGGTCACGCGCACCAACCGGATGCGGCTGATCCTGCGGATTCTCTCTTCGGCGTATTCGTTCGCCGCGCGCGCGGTTGAGATGTCCTTCTCGCGCGACATCGCGAAGATGAGTTGGAGCTGCTTGTAGATGGCTTCGACCCGCTGCATCGCGCGGTCGCGGTCGTAACCGCGCAGCTCGTCCTCGACGTTGATCAGCCCTCCCGCGTTGATCACGAAATCGGGGGCGTAGAGAATCCCGAGATCGCGCAGCTTGTCTCCGTGATGGTCGAAGGCGAGCTGGTTGTTGGCAGCGCCGGCAACGATCCTGCAGTTGAGCTCGGAGATCGTGTCGTCGTTGATCGTGCCTCCGAGCGCGCAGGGGGCGAGGATGTCCGCGTCGAGGGAATGGACCTTC
>JBOGWZ010000009.1:0-19862 GCA_050694075.1 Actinomycetota bacterium
GGGCGCCGGCCACCACCGCCAGCGCGGCGCCGGCCACGGCCTCGTCGCCCCGCCGGCAGAGCAGGCCGCGCCCGAACGTGACCAGGGCGAGTCCCCCCACCACGGCGACGAGGGGTCCGGGCACGAGACCGAGCAGGTAGCCGAGCGCTATCACGAGCCCGGCGGCGCGAGTGGCCGCCGAGAACGCGAGGGCGGGATCGGACGACTCTGAGGAGGCCTCGCTCAAGCCCGGTCTCTGCGGCGCGCGGCGGGGGCGGAGGAGAACCTCCGGCCCGCCAGATAGGAGCGGATCAGGTGGTTCCACGAGCAGTCGATGCAGACCTCGACGACGTAGCAGGTGAACTGATCGTGGGCTCTGGCAAGCTCGGAGAGCCAGTCGGCCGGGTACACGACACGACCGTTGTTCCGCTTCAACTCGTCCCCGTAGACGTAGCGAACCCAGCGCAGGGTTTCGTGCGAACAGATCGGGCAGACGTGAGGGACTTCCTCTCCGATGTTCCTAGCGGCCCGCATCAGCTCGGGGTGCGCGTCGCAGACATCGGCCACGCTGAGCGAGCCGCGACGAAGCGCCTTCAAGACCGAACGCCGCGCGAGCCTGTAATCGACCGTGGGCGCGGCCACCCGCGGCGGCCGAGTCGGGTCGAAGGACCGTCCAGAGGCTCTCATCCCGTTGATGGTAAATCGCCCGGCCCCCAAACTCAGCTTTGACGAAGTGAACCCACCCGTTTGCGCGCAGATATCACTGTGATATATCGTTTCGATATATCGCCTCGATACCGTCCGAGGAGGGGGCCGGGGGGAACCGAGGGGAGGGGGGCACCAAGTGAGGCGCCTTGGCGCCGGGGTTCCCCCAGGCAAGAGGAAGAGGTCTCAGGATGAGGCAACCAGGGATGCTAGAGCTTCCGGTACTCGGTCTGCTGAAGGACCGGGCGATGCACGGCTACGAGCTACGCAAGCAGCTCGGCGCCATGCTTGGCCCCTTCTGGCAGGTCTCGTGGGGCTCGCTCTACCCCACCCTGCGGCGTCTCGCGAAGGCGGGGGCGGTCGAGAAGCTCTCGGAGCAGCGCCCGCGGGGCCGGGCCAGGGCTCGCAAGTCGTCGCTCGGCACGGGGCGGCGCAAGAACGTCTACCGCATCACCGCGAGGGGTGAGGAGCTGTTCTCGGACATGCTCCAAGAAACGGCCGCGGCGGTCGACGAGGAGCACTTCACGCTCAAGCTCGCGTTCTTCCGCTACCTCGACCCGGAGGCGCGGCTGGCGCTGCTCGAGCGACGCCGGGCTTATCTGCAGGACAAACTCGCGCAGTTCAAGGCGAACCTACGTGACTACAAGGAACGGATCGACTCGTACACGCTCTCGTTGCAAAACCACTCGATCTCCGCAACCGAGAGCGACATCGCGTGGATAGACGAGCTCATCACCAACGAACGGGCGCCGAAGCGCGCTCAGCCTCACAAGGCCTGAGGAGGGAAACTGATGTCCAAGATCCGCGTAGGCGTCGTCGGGGTCGGTAACTGCGCGTCGGCGCTCGTTCAGGGCGTCGAGTACTACGCGAAGGCGCGCGAAGACGAGAACGTTCCCGGTTTGATGCACGTGAATCTCGGCCCCTACCACGTCTCCGATATCGAGTTCACCTGCGCGTTCGACGTGGACGCGAACAAAGTCGGGCTTGATATCGCCGATGCCATCTGGGTCGAGCCCAACAACACCGTCAGATTCTCAGACGTGCCTGCGACATCGGTGAAAGTTTCGCGCGGGCACACCTACGACGGCTTGGGACAGTTCTACCGAGACACCGTTACCGAGTCCGAGCTTCCTCCAATCGACGTCGCCCGGGTGTTGCGCGATACGAAGACCGAGGTGCTCATCAATTATCTGCCGGTGGGATCCGAGCAGGCTGCTCGCTTCTACGCGGAGCAGGCGCTAGAGGCGGGAGTTGCCTTCATCAACTGCATACCGGTTTTCATCGCAACGAGCGAGGAATGGGCGCAACGTTTCACCAAGCACGGCGTGCCGATCATCGGCGACGACATCAAGAGCCAACTCGGTGCCACCATCAGCCACCGAGTTCTCGCAAAGCTCTTCGAGGACCGCGGTGTGGCGATCGATCACACCTACCAGCTGAACTTCGGCGGAAACATGGACTTCATGAACATGCTCGAACGCGAGCGACTGCATTCGAAGAAGGTCTCGAAGACCCAGTCGGTAACGTCCCAGATCACCAACGGCATCGATTCGGACGACATTCACATCAGTCCCTCCGATTACGTACCGTGGCTCAACGATCGGAAGTGGGCCTACATCCGGATGGAAGGCCGGGAGTTCGGGGACGTACCCGTGACCATGGAGCTCAAGCTCGAAGTGTGGGATTCGCCCAACTCGGCCGGTGTGGTGATCGACGCGGTCCGTTGCGCCAAGCTCGCGGTCGACCGCGGCGTTGGGGGACCGTTGATCGCACCGAGCGCCTACTTCATGAAGTCGCCGCCGATACAATATTCCGACGGCGAAGCGCGCGAGATGGTCGAGGCCTTCATCCGCGGCGAACGGCCCCACGTCCCGGACGGCAACGGGCACAAGGCCGGCTTCTCGCTCGACGCGGAGCCCGTGTTCCGCACCCAACCCTGAACTGAGCCGGCCGCTTCGGCTCCGGGGCTGGCTCCACCCGGCGCTGCTCAGCGCGGCCGCCCTCGCCTCTGCCGCCGGGTTCGCCCAGTTCGGCGTCGCCGCCGCGTTGGCGGATGTGGCCGCCGCCTTCGGCGAGCCGCAGCCCGACCTCGGACTAACCGACGTCGCGGGGTTGTCCGGAACTGCGCTCGGCGTGGGCCTCTCGTTGATCCGCCTCGCGTCCCTGGCGGCACTCCCCCTGGGCGCGCTGGGAGACCGGCTCGGCCGGAGACGCGTTCTCCTGTGGAGCGCCGCGATCGGACTATCGGTCACCGCGCTCGCGGCCCTCAGCCCTTCCTACGTCTTGTTCGTCGTGGTGTTCGCCCTCGGCCGGCCGTTCCTGTCCGCGGTCAATGCGCTGGCGATCGTCTTCGCGGCCGAGGAGACGCCCGCGCACCAACGCGCCCGAGCGGTGGCGCTGATCGGCGCCTCCTACGGATTCGGAGCGGGGCTGATCGCGGTGATACGCGGAGTGGCCGAAGACGCCCTGGGGTTCCGCGGGCTCTTCGCTCTCGCCCTCCTGCCTCTCTCCCTCCTTCCGGTGATCGCGTCACGTCTGGAGGAGACCGAGCGCTTCGAGATCGCTCACGCGGAGGCAACTCCTCCGAGACTGGGCGCGGTTCCCCGCCCTTTCCGACGGCGACTCGCTCTCGTGTGCGCCCTTACCGCCGCCATCGGACTTGTGTCCGGTCCCGCCAACTCCTTCCTCTTCTTCTTCGGGGAGAGCGTGAAGGGGCTGTCGGCGGGAACGATGGCCCTGGCCGTCTTGGCTTCGGCGCCCCTGGGGGTCGCGGGCCTCGGCGTGGGTCGCTGGATCGCCGACCACATCGGGAGAAGGGTCGCCGCTGCGGCGGCACTGGCGGGGATCGCCGCCACCGCGATCGCCACCTACTCGTTCGGGGAGGCTGGTGTTCTCGTCGGCTATCCGATCGGGCTCTTCTTCGCAGGTGCGTACGCTCCCGCGGCCGGATCGCTGAACACGGAGTTGTTTCCGACCGAGATCCGAGCCACGACCGCAGGATGGCTCACCGCCTGCAACGTCCTTGGCGCGGTCGCGGGCATCCTCGGATACGGCCTGCTGGTCGACTCGCTCGAAGGTTTCGGCCTCGCCATGTCCTTCATCGCGCTCCCGGTGATCGTGATCAGTGTGCTCTACGCGCGTCTACCGGAGACGCGCGGTCTCGAGCTCGAGCAGAGCTACGCCTCTGGCCCCCAAAACGCGCTCTAAGTACATCCAGCCCCCGTTTTCGGTGGCCACGCGCGCTTAGAGCGCGAATGGCCGCCCCTAGGGTTTCCGCGCCACGAGCATCAGCTCCGGATGATCGCCGTCGGGGGGCCGGCGTGTGTAGTCGCCTGGCTCCACCGCCCACACCGCCTCCGGGACCAGCCCGACGCCAATCGCGAGCAACTTCAGCTCCCGCGGCGTGTACAAGGAAGTCCACAGCTCGACATCTTGGTCGGTGCCGTCCTCACTTTTTATCGTCGCCACCTCGTGGAGCACGCCGGCGTCGACGTCGAGCCGAGCTCGCTCCGGGATGTTGGACGCCACGAAGTATGCATTGCTCGCGGTGAGGACGACGCGACCTCCGGAGCGCGCGGCCTCGGCGATGCGCCGAAGCACCAACGAGTCGTCGTCCCCCATGAGGCCGAACCCGCCCTGGCACAGTGAGATCACCGCGTCGAACTCCTCCTCGAACGGCATCCGGCGCGCGTCGCACACGAAGAAGCCGGCGCGAACCCCGGCGGCACGAGCCCGTTCCGCGGCCATGTCGAGGAATCGCTGCGACACGTCCACCCCCGTCACCGCGAGTCCCGCCCTGGCGAGCTCGACCGCATGCCGGCCCGGCCCGCAACCGACGTCGAGCACCCGCGCCCCATCCGGAAGCCCGAGGAGCTCGAGGAGGAACGCGACCTCCTGATCGGTGCCTTTCGTGAAGCTGTAGCGGAGATAGCTGTCGCCCAAGAGGGTGGCGACGCGCTCGAAGAACGGCTCGCCGGGGTGCTTCGCGCTCATTTGTCCTTCGTCTTCTTGCGTCGCGGCCTTCTTTGCCCCTTTGGCTCGATGCCGCGCGCCCGCGCCCATCCGTCGAGGCGGTCGAAGGCCTCCTCCTCCCCGATCTCTCCTTCCTCCAGCCGGATCTCGAGGAGATACTCGAGAGCTTCTCCGACCACCGGGCCGGGGTCGACGCCGAGGTAGGCCATGACCTGGAACCCGTCGAGCTCGGGGCGTATGCGGGCAAGCTCTTCTCGCTCGGCGAGCACCGTGATCCGTCGCTCGAGCTCGTCCATGCGCGCGGACAGCAGGCGCGCCTTATCCGGGTTGCGCGTCGTGCAGTCGGCGCGCACGAGTTCATTCAGGAGACCGAGAAGCTCGCCCGCGTCGCGCACGTACCTGCGTACGGCCGAATCGGTCCACCCCAGTCGATACGTGTGGAATCGGTGGTGCAGGAAGATGAGATCGTGCACGCGCTCGACGACCTCGTTCGGATAACGGAGCGCGCGCAAGCGGTCCTCGGCCATCTGAGCGCCGACGATCTCGTGGTGATGGAAGGACACGCCCTCCGGCCCGATCCGGCGCGTCTTCGGCTTCCCTACGTCGTGTAGCAGCGCCGCCAGCCTCAGTTCGAGGATCGGCTCGGTACGCTCGATCACCGCAAGGGTGTGATGGAAGACATCTTTGTGACGATGCACCGGGTCCTGCTCGAGCTTCAGCGACGAGAGCTCGGGCAAGAACATATCGGTGAGCCCCGTCCCCTCCGCCAGCTCCAGCGCAGTGCCCGGGCGGGCCCCCGTAAGGAGTCTCGAGAGCTCGTCGCGGATGCGCTCCGCGGAGACGGTCGCGATCTGCTCCCTGAGCTCCGAGATCGCGTCGAGAACACCGGCATCGATCTCGAAACCGAGCTGTGAGGCGAACCGGAAGGCGCGAAGCATCCGGAGGGGATCGTCGGCGAACGAGTCCCGGGGATCGCCAGGGGTGCGGATCAACCTCGCCTTCAGATCCTCGAGCCCTCCGTGGGGATCCACGGGTTGCCTGTCGGGGAGTCTGACCGCCATCGCATTGATCGTGAAGTCACGGCGAGACAGGTCGGTCTCGATGTCGGCGGCAAAGGTCACGTCTGGGTGCCGGGAGGAGGGCTGGTACTTCTCGGTCCGAAAGGTCGTGATCTCCATCCGAACGTCGTCGATCTCGCAGCCGACGGTCCCGTACTTGATCCCCTGCTTCCACGTGCTGCTTGCGAGCGGCCTGACAACCGCCATGGTGTCCCGGGGGTTTGCATCGGTGGCGAAGTCGAGATCCGCATGCGCTCGCCCCAGCAACGCATCGCGCACGGGCCCTCCCACGAGATACAGCTCGTGGCCGGCCTTCTGGAAAGCCTTGGACAGCCGCATCACCGGCGATCGGTCCTGGAGGAGCTCGGCGAGATCCATCGCCCGAGCGTACCGGGGCCCCGCGCGCACTTTGCGTGCGCGTAGGGGTCAAAACTGGACCCTGAGCGCACACAAAGTACTTCTGCGGCGGGTCAGGAGACGGGCTGCAGACCCTCCTGCCGCAACGCGATCTGGAAGTCGTGCGGGTTCGTCGCTGCGTCGAGAGCATCGTCCAACGTGACGAGGCCTGCCCGGTAGAGCTTGATCAGGGCCTGGTCGAACGTCTGCATCCCGTAGAAGTCGGACTCGGCGATGATGTCGCGGACCATGTGTGTCTGCTCTGGGTTCAGAACAAGGTCCCGGATGCGGCCGTTCATGACCATGACCTCCACCGCGGGCACCAGCCCCTTCCCGTCCTTCCGGCGAACGAGGCGCTGAGAGACGACGCCGCGGAGGCTTCCCGCCAGCGACACGCGGATCTGCTTCTGCTGGTGCGGAGGGAAGAAGTCGATCAACCGGTTGACGGTCTCGGACACGTCGGTCGTGTGAAGGGTCGAGATCACGAGGTGGCCGGTCTCGGCCGCCTGAAGGGCGGCCTTCACGGTCTCCTGGTCGCGGATCTCTCCGACGAAGATCACGTCGGGGTCCTGACGCATCGCAGCGCGGAGCGCAACCGTGAAGTCCTTGGTGTCGATGCCGATCTCGCGCTGGTTGACGATCGCCCTTCGGTCCGGGTGGAGGATCTCTATCGGGTCCTCGATCGTGACCACGTGACACGAGCGAGTTGCGTTGATGTGGTTGACCATCGCGGCCGTCGTCGTCGTCTTCCCGGAAGACGTCGGACCGGTGACGAGGATGAGGCCGCGCTGGTGATCGGCGAGCGTTTGAACGACCGGCGGCAACCCCAGGGTCTCGAATCCGGGGCTCCCAGGGAGCACCCGGCGACACGCCATCGCGATGCTGCCTCGCTGACGGAAGACGTTCACGCGGAAGCGGCCGAGGCCCTGCTCGGAGAAGGCGAAGTCGGCTTCCCCCTTCTCCTTGAAGGTGTTGGCCTGGTCCTCGCTCATGAGCTCCATGGCGGCGCGCTCACAATCGGATGCCGACATCGCGGGAAAGTCCGTCTTCATGAGCTTCCCGTGCATGCGGATCGCAGGCGGGCCCCCCGCCTTGAGGTGAAGGTCGGATGCCTTCTTGTCGACTACGTAGTGTAGGAAATCGTGGATCGTCGCCATCGCTCAGCTCGCTTTCCGCCCGGCATTCCTCGGACCCTGTTCCCATCGGCAGCCACGGGCCCATCATTGAATGGTGGTATCTTCCAACTCGGGCGGCACTCCCCGTGGCCCGGCCCCCCACCGACGTGCTTGGTTTAGTGGCAGACGAGCGCGGGAAGGAAGCCAAGGCGGATGTTTCCGACAGATGGGGAGGTTTCGCCGACATGATGGACGAGCATGCACGCCGAAAGATGAGCCGAGCCGAGGCGGGCCGAAAGGGCGGACTCACCACGAAACAGCGGTACGGCGAGGAGCACTTCGGCCGGATCGGCCGCGTCGGCGGAAAGAAGGGTGGGGAAACAACCAAGCAGCGTTACGGCACGGAGTTCTACCAGAAGATCGGACGGATCGGCGGCTCTAAGTAGCGTCGGAACGGAATCCCCGGCGGCGCTCCGGATTCTGTTCCGACGAGGGAGAACGAAATTCCCGGCGGAGCTTCGAATTTCGTTCGGACGCTAGGACGCCAGGACGGAATCCCCGGCGGCGCTCCGGATTCAGTTCCGACGTAGGTCACGAGGTGAAAACGAGACTCCCCGTATAGCCGGGGAGTCTTCTTTATTCTGACCGCGATGCTTCCTCTCCGGCGCGCCGCCGCGATCCTGTTCGTTTGCTGCCTGAGCGCGCCCCTACCGATCGCATCAGCCCAGATCGACGACGACTCCCCCGGGATCACGCTCGTGCGGCAGCCAACGTGGCACGACAGGGGTGATCCCCTTGGGCTGAGGCTGACGGTCGACAACCTCTCCACGGAGACGCTCGAGGGCTTCCTGTTGCACATCGCTCTCTACCCGAGACTGGTCACCCGCTCCGATCTCCACGAAAGCTTCGACGGGGTCTCCGGCTTCGAGATCGGCTCGTTCCGCAAGGGCTACTCAGACGCCACCCTCCAGCCGGGAGAATCTCGAACCGTCACGATCAAGGAATCGATCTCGCCCTTCGTCGGCCTCGACCAGCTGGGCGAGAACGGGGTCTATCCGCTCACCATCTCGCTCCTCGATTCGTCGGGAGCGCTACTCGACTCGCTGACCACCGAGCTGATCTATTACGAGAGTCGCCCGGACACCCCTCTCAACCTCGTTCTAGTGGTGCCGCTGACGGCTCCCCCGGCACGAGGCCCCGACCGGCTCTTCCGCGCGGTCGGCGAGGCTCCACCGCTGGAAGAAGCGGTGTTGGAGGACGGCTACCTCCGGGGGATCGTGACCGCCCTGTCCGATGCTCACGATCGAGGGCTGAGATTTGCCGTCATCCCCAACGCGCGGCTGCTGGAGGAGCTTGCGGACATGGCGGACGGATACCGGCGCGACGCCGGCGCGGACGCCGAGGAACTGGGTCGCGACTCCCCCGCTTCTCGGGGGGCGACCGCGCTTCTCGACGACATCCGAGGCCTGACCGGGGAGCGAGGGGTCCAAGAGATCCTCGCCCCCTACTCTTTCGCCGATCTGACCGCCCTGATCGAACACCTCCCCGACGGGGTCACCCATCTCACCTCCCAGCTGAGTGCGGCCGAAGAGGTGGTCTCTCAGGTCCTCGGCTTGGATCTCCAAGGGGAATGGCTGTTCGCCCCGGGGGGCCGGCTCGATCGCCCGACACTCGACGCGCTTCTAGGCCTCGGCGTCGCCTCCTTCTCCCTCTTCTCGGCGGAGGCGCTGACTGGCCCGGCGGACCCGGCAGTGGCGGGCTGCCCCGAGGGCTCGCCCAGCCTCGCCTGCCCTGTGCAGGTGGAGTCGTCGCTCGGAAAAGTACGCGGCTTCGTCTCCGACGAAGAGATGGACGAGCGGTTCACGGATGTCGTGCGAGAGCCGGACAGCGCACTCGACCTCCAGAGACTGTTCGCCGAGACCGCGATGATCCGAGAGGAGCTGCCCGGAGCAGAGGGTCGCGCCGTCCTCGCGTCGGTTCCCGCAGGGTGGCATCTCGACCCCAGGATCTCCACTCGCCTATTCGCGGGGATGGCTCGCGCTCCATGGATCGACACCGTGGCGCCTAGATTCGCTCTTGATCGAGTCGTCCCCCCGGCGAGTCGGAGCATCGTCGAAGAGCTCCCGGCCGCGCGCGGCGAGCCTGATCCCTTCTACTACTCCGATATCGCCCAGGCGCGGGACTCGGTCGAAAGCTTCGCGGCGATCCAGCCTCCTGCACAACTGATCGACAGCTATCGGCGCGATCTGCTCGTTGCCGAGGCCCGGTCGTGGTGGGCCGCGCCGGACCTAACGGTTACGGGACGGCTGTACGCGAGATCCACTAGGGAGGCGATCGAGCAGGAGCTCGGCCGGCTGACGATCGTCGGCGAGGACGTGATCACATTGACGTCGCGGCGTGGGGTCGTGCAGGTCACGATCATCAACGAGAACGACTATCCGGCGACACTTCAAGTGAACCTGGCCTCCCAGCAGCTCACGGTAGACGAGGTCCCCCTTCGGGAGTTCGAGCCGGGTGTCACGTCGATTCAGGTCGACGTCACCGCCCAGTCCAGCGGCATCTTCCCTCTCCAGGTCACCCTCGAGACGCCCAGAGGTGACGCTATCGGGAGCCCGCGATCATTCCAGATCCGTTCGACCGAGCTGAACGAGATCGCGCTTGCGATCACCCTCGGCGCGTTCGCGTTCCTTGTGAGCTTCTATGTGATCAGGGCCGTCCGAGGACGAAAGCGGTCGTCGGAGGCCACATCCGCTTGAGCTCGCTTTCGCGTGCGACGGCGGTGATGTCGTTCGGCACCGTGCTGTCGCGTGTCACGGGGCTCGCCCGCCTCGCGGCGATCGCAGCCGCGCTGGGTGTCGCGGAGACCCGGCTGACCGACACCTACAACCTCGCAAACACCGCGCCGAACATCCTCTACGAGCTCGTCCTGGGAGGCGTCCTCACCTCCGTCTTCGTGCCGGTGTTCGTCGAGCTATTGGAGAAGGAGGGCCGGGAGAAGGCGTGGCAGGTCGGCAGCGCGATCCTGAATCTCTCGATCGTGATCCTCACCGCGGTCACCGTCCTCGGGATCCTCCTCGCCCCGTGGATCGCGAAGTTCTACGCGCTTCGTCTCGATGGACCCGATGAGGTCCAGCAGCGCGAAGCGCTGACCTTCCTGCTTCGCCTCTTCTTTCCCCAAATCATCTTCTACGCGCTGACCGCGATCACCGCCGGCTTCCTGAACGCGCACAAGCGGTTCGGAGCGCCAATGTACACACCGATTCTCAACAACCTTGCTGTCATTACGGTATTCATCGCGTTCGCACAGGCGTACGGAACGGTAAGTCTCGCCGAAGTCGAGACCTCCCATCTGCTACTCATCGGGCTCGGAACGACTGCGGGAGTGGCGCTGATGGCGTTCGCGCAGCTCCCGTTCCTCAGGGGACTGGGCAAGTACAGATTCACTCTTTCGATCGCACACCCATCGGTGAAGAAGCTCGGGCGTCTGTCGGTCTTCGTGGTCGGTTACGTCGTTACCAATCAGATCGGCTATCTCGTAGTGCAATGGCTCGCCAATAAGCAAACGGGCGGCTATTCCGCTTACGTGGCGGCGTTCACGTTCTTCATGCTGCCACATGGGCTCTTTGCGGTATCGGTTATCACAGCTCTGCTTCCAAGCATGAGCGAACACGCGATTAACGAACGCTGGGAAGAGTATCGAGACCGATTATCTGTGGGGATCCGAGCCACCGTTCTGCTGGTACTGCCCGCGGCGGTCGGGTACTTCGTGCTTGGGGAGCCGATCGTGAGATTGCTTCTCGAACGCGGAGTGATGACCGATCGCTCCACGGAACTGGTGGCGGATGTCCTGCGCTTCTTCGTTTTGGGTCTCGTACCCTTCTCGATCTTCCAGTTGCTTCTGCGCGCTTTCTACGCTCTTCACGACACCAAGACCCCCTTCTTGATCAACTGCGCCGCGATCGCGCTGAACACCGCAGTGAACGTGCCCATGTTCCAGCTCCTGGGAGTCGAGGGGCTCGCCGCCGGTCACGCGATCTCCTACGTTTTTGGCGTAACGGCCCAGGGCGTAAGTCTCAACCGGCGTGTCGGCGGGATCTGGGGGCGCGAGGTCACCGCCAGCGTCACCCGGATAGGGGCGGCGGCTCTCGGTATGGGGGTGGTCGTATGGGTGGCATGGCGAGCGCTCGCCCCTCTGGTAGGGGCGGGGCTGTTCGGCCAGACCCTCGAGGTAGCCGTCCCGGCGGGCGTTGGGGCGGTTGCCTTCCTGCTGTTGGCGCACGTGCTGCGCGTGCCCGAGCTGGACATGGTCCGAGGCCTCATCGCACGTCGCGCCCCAAAGCCTCCAGTTCCTGAAGAAGACGACTTCGAGCGCCGATAATGAGCCCATGAACCTGACTAGGGACGAGCGAGGCGTCATCGTCGACTGGCTGATAAGGATCACCCTCCTGGTGGTCGTGGGCGGCGTCGTCTTGTTCGACACCGGTTCCATCGTCGTGAACCGCCTGTCCGCGGAGGCCACCGCCGACGACGTGGCCACCCTGGCCGCGAACGAGGTTGCCTTCGGCGGGGATACCTTCACTCCCGCGCAGGTCGAGGAAGCGGTAGAGGTAGAGGCCGAGCGCCATGAGGTGAAGCTGCTGAAGTTCACGTACGACGCGGCAGAGGGCACGATCTTCGTCAAGGTCCGCAAGCGGGCCACCACGATCGTCGCCGGCCGCTTCGACGTCTTCAACGACTGGACCAGAGCGACCGGCCAAGCGACTTCCAGCACCCGACTCTCCACCACCCAGAGCTCCACGTAGCATCAACTCCGTGACCACGGAGGCGGTGATCCTCGCCGAGCGCTACGCGCTCGAATCTCCGATCGCCAGTGGCGGAATGGCGACCGTGTGGCGCGCCCGGGACGACGTTCTCGCGCGTGCAGTCGCGATCAAAATCCTGCACAGTCGCCTCGCGGAGGACGACGGATTCCTCAACCGGTTCAAGCGGGAGGCTCTCGCGGCCGCGAGGCTTACGCACCCACACGTTGTTTCGATCTACGACTCCGGCGACGAGGTCGGCCCGGATGGGGAGCAACGCCACTACATCGTGATGGAGTTCTGCGGTGGGGGAACACTGGCTGATCTCCTCGCGAGCAAGGGACCGCCGGAACCCGCCCGCGCCGCGGCGGTGGCAGCACACGTCTGCAACGCGCTCGCGTACGCGCATGGCTCCGGCGTCGTTCACCGCGACGTGAAGCCCGCCAACGTCTTGATGACCAAGGATGGAACCATCAAGGTCGGCGACTTCGGGATCGCCAAGGCTGCGTTCAAGGACAAGGACGTCACAACAACCGGATCGATCCTCGGCACCGTCACTTACCTGTCGCCCGAGCAACTAAGGGGAGAGGAGAGTGATGCCCGCTCCGACCTCTATTCGCTCGGCGTGGTGCTCTACGAACTACTCACCGGGCGTCCGCCCTTCAAGGAAGACACACCCATGGCGACCGCGGTGAAGCACCTGCACGCCGATCCAGTTCTCCCGAGCTCAATCCAACCCTCAGTCCCGCGCGTGCTCGAAGAGATCGTTCTGAGAGCTCTCGCGAAGGATCCCAACGCGCGTTGGCAGAGCGCGGCCGAGATGCAGTCCGCGCTCGAGCACACCGCAGCGGGAAGAACCGCGCTCGACACAGGACGGCCTTCGGCGCCCGTGCGAACGGAGCCGGAGAGCGTCTCCCCGCCGCGCGCGCTGGCGCCGGTGGTCGGTTTCGTCGCGCTGGCGATCGCCGTCGCAGTCGGACTCGCCGCGCTATTGAGCGAATCCGGCTCCAACCCAGGGCCGAGTGGTGGAAACGGAGGGGGCCTCCAGCGGTTAGAGATCGCCGGTGTTGATGACTTCGACCCGCATGGAGATGACGGAGAGGAACATTCGGAGGAAGCTCATTTGGCCGCGGATGGCAACGCTTCCACGGCATGGACCACATCCGAGTACCAGGATTCCCTGGGACTCATCAAACCGGGCGTCGGGCTCGTCTTCGATCTCGGCGAGGAGACGGAGATCTCCCGTCTCCAGGTCGTGGGCTCGGAGGGATACACCTTGGAGGTTCGAGCGGCGGACGAACCGGGCGAAGACGAGACCTCCTTCGACGAGGTGACCGAGGTGAGCGCGGCCCCCGCCACGGCCCGGATCGAGCTCGACGAGCCGGTCTCCGCGCGTTACTGGCTCGTGTGGATCACCGCGCTGCCGGGCGGCGTGGGCGGACGCGCCGAGATCCATGAGGTTTCGTTCTTTGCGTCTTGACGCCCTCGCCGACGAGCAGCTCCTGTCTCGCTTCCTGGAGGGAGACGAGCGCGCCTTCGAACTGCTCGTGCGCCGCCACGAGGACCTGGTGTTCTCGCTCACTTTTCGCATGACCGGCGACCGTTCGGATGCGCTCGAGGCGTCCCAAGAAGCTTTCATCTCCGCCTTCCGTCGTGCCGGATCCTTCCGGGGCGAGGCCGCGTTCTCGACGTGGTTGTACCGGATCGCGGCGAACGCGGCCCACGACGTGATGCGCCGGCGCAAACGTGAGTACCCGTCGGAAGAGGTGCCCGAGACGCCTGCAGACGATCCGGCCGGCCTCGTCGCCCTTCGCATCGACGTCGCCGCCGCCCTCGCTCGACTCCCCGAGGAGTACCGCGACGCGGTGGTCCTCCACGACCTGGGTGGGGTCGCCTACGACGACGTCGCCCGGATAACCGGCGCCAAGCTCGGAACGGTCAAGTCGCGCATCAGCAGGGGACGGCGGATGCTGGCCGAGCTGTTGGAACCGACGAGGGCACGGGAGCCGTCGAAGGAGACGAGATGAAAGCCAACGATCTCGACCACGAGCGCTGCTCCGAGCTGCTGGGGCGGTTCGTCCGCGGCGACCTGCCGCCGGACGACGAGGCGGCCGTGCGCTCCCATCTCCGGGGGTGCGAGAGCTGCGCCGAAGAACACCGCGGCCTCGAGCGGCTCCTCGCGGAAGAGATCGAGCCGCTCTCGGAGCTCGAGCGGACGCGGCTCCGGGCATCGATCTCGTCGGCGGTGCGACCGAGTCCGCGCAGGAGGGGGGAGGGGGGAACCAGTGAGGCGCCCTCGGCGCCGGGGTTCCCCCGGAGGAGGTCGTGGAGCGCTCGCCTCGCACCGGCGCTCGGAGCCGCCGCGCTGCTGGTCCTCGTGGCCGCCGGCGTCTACGGCGCCCTCCAGAGCGCCGGCGAGGACGACCTCGGCGGCGCCGCAGTCGAGGCGGACAGCCCGGCGCCGGAATCGGGGCGCGAGAAGAACGCCCCGGGACGGGCGTCGGACGAAGCCCTCACGGAAGAGGCCGCGGGCACGGCCTTCCAGGCGGGCGGCGGAGATGTTCCCGCCGCGCCCACCTTCGAGCCCGACCTGGGTACCTTCACGCTCGACGATCTGCGCAGGCTCGGTCGCACCGGGGGGCTGTTCGGGGCGTTCGCATCCGTATACGACAACTCCGACGCGTCCGACCTCGAGGGCCGCTACCTCGTGAGGCTGTCCGAGAGGGCCCCCGACGACTCCGCCACCGAGCAAACCAGACGATGCGGGGACGTCGTCCTGCGGAGTCTCGGCAACCCGGTGCTCGCCGCCTACGGCGCTCATGGCGCGCTCCGCCGAGACGACACGACGCGCGACGCGCTCGTGCTCGGGTTCGCTTACAGCTCCGGAGATCAGGGTCCTCTCGACCGCTTCATGTTCTGGGTGTGGCCGCGCGAAGATTGCGACGCCCCCCTCGAATACGTTTCCGCGCGCATCAAACGCTGACAAGACACGGCCCTCGCCTCCTACGCAGGAATGCCGCCCTCCTTCGGAGCGTTCGATAGGGTGGAGTGTCCATGGAGGAAAACACGCGGAACGTCGTCATCGTTGGGTCGGGGCCGGCCGGGCTGACCGCCGCGCTCTATGCCGCGCGCGCCGACCTGTCCCCGATTCTGATCGAGGGAATCGAGGCCGGTGGTCAGCTCATGCTCACCACCGATGTCGAGAACTACCCCGGTTTCGAAGACGGGATCATGGGCCCCGAGCTGATGGAGCGGATGCGCAAGCAGGCTGCCCGATTCGGAACCGAGTACATCACCGAAAACGTCACAGAAGTGAACCTCTCCGAGCGCCCCTTCGTCGTAAAGACGAGCAGCGATAGCTACCTGGCTCACTCGCTGATCATCTCGACGGGAGCATCAGCCAAGATGCTAGGCGTGCCCGGCGAACGCGAACTGCTCGGCCACGGGGTTTCGACGTGCGCGACCTGCGATGGATTCTTCTTCAGGGACCAGGAGATCCTCGTCGTGGGCGGAGGAGACTCCGCGATGGAAGAGGCCCTCTTCCTCACGAAGTTCGGGTCGAAGGTGACGGTCATCCACCGCCGCGATCAGCTCAGGGCTTCGAAGATCATGCAGGAGCGCGCCCTTGCCCATCCCAAGATCGACTTCGTGTGGGACACGGTGATAACCGAGATCTTCGGCGACGGGAAGGTCGCGGGAGCTCGGACCAAGAACCTCGTCACCGGCGAAGAAGGCGAGCTCAGCGCGGGCGGAGCGTTCATCGCCATCGGGCATGTTCCCAACACGAAGCTGTTCGAGGGGCAGCTGGAGATGACCGGCGGGTACATCGTGACCCCGGGAGAGGACATGATGACTTCGGTTCCCGGCGTATTCGCGGCCGGGGACGTCGTCGACTTCCGCTACCGGCAGGCGGTCACCGCCGCCGGCATGGGGTGCATGGCAGCGATGGACGCCGAGCGCTACCTCGAGGCCCACGGCCCCACTGCTCACATCTGATATTTCCACTGATACCTCGTTACGCTGACCCGATGCGAAAAGCGAGGGCCTCGGTGATCCTCGTCGCGCTCCTGACGGCGCTGCCCGGGGCCGCGGCGTCTCAGGGTGCCTACCTCCGGCCCGTGGTCAAGCAGGGGTTCACCTTTCCCGTCGAGCGGACCGACTGGTACTCGGTGATCAACTTCCGTAACGACTGGCACGCTCCGCGCATGCGCCTAATCGATGGGAGGTGGAGGCAGGTAGGTGTGCACGAGGGCACCGACGTGTTCGCGGAACCGGGTACGCCCATCGTTGCGGTTACGCCGGGCCGCGTAGAGCGGGTCGGATGGACGTTCTACTCGGGATGGCGCGTCGGCATCCGTTCGGACGACGGACGGTACTGGTTCTACGCTCATCTGAGACGCTATGCGCCGAGTGCGCAGGTGGGCGTGCGCGTGGACGCGGGCGACGTCCTCGGCTACGTCGGCAACACGGGCTACGGCTTCGATGCCGGCCACGACGACGAGTTCACGTACCACCTGCACCTCGGCATCCAGGAGTCCGACGGTCGGTGGACGAACCCGTACCCCCTCCTCCGGCGTCTCTATCGAGCCGCCATCCGCCCGGCGAGATGAAGCCCCTGATCAAGGAGGGCGAACGTTCCCACCAGGTGGCCGATGTGCAGACTCGGCTTCGCTCCTTCGGGATCGACGTCGACGACGCACCGGGGCACTTCGGCGCCGGGACGAAACAGGCCGTGCGTACTTTCCAACAGCGCCGCGGCCTCCTCGTCGATGGGGTCGTCGGACCACATACCTGGAGCGAGCTCGTCGAGGCCGGATGGAGGTTGGGCGACCGCGTCCTCTACCTCGGCAACCCGCCGATGCGTGGAGACGATGTCGCGATGCTCCAAGCTCGGCTCAACGCCCTCGGCTTCGACGCCGGCCGAGAGGACGGGGTCTTTGGACCCGACTCCGATCGGGCTCTTCGAGCCTTCCAGCGCGAGTACGGAGGCCGCGACGACGGCATCTATGGACCGCGAACGCACGACGCGCTGACGGGGCTGCGGCCCGATCGCCCTCTTACCGCGGCGCGGCTGCGTGAGGACCTCCGACGGGCGGAGGGCGAAGGGATGCCGGGATCGCTGGTCGTCGTCGACCCGGGGCACGGAGGTCGGGATCGAGGCGAACGAGGCCCCAACGGAAGCTATGAAGCCGAGGTGTGCTGGCAACTGGCCCGGCTCGTCGCAGAGAGGCTGCTAGACCTCGGCGCTCGCGTGCGCTTCACGCGCACCGAGGCGGAGGACCCCGACGTGACCACCCGCGCCTCGAGAGCCAACGAGATGGGCGCGGATGTTTTCCTATCGCTGCACCTCAATTCCAACCAGGAGCAAGCGGCCTCGGGAGCCTCCAGTTACTACTTCCCTCTCTCGACTACCGGCGAGTCTCTCGCGGAAGCGATCCAGCATCGTCTGAGCGCGCTCGGGATCGAGGATTGTCGCAGCCACGCGCGCTCATACCCGATCCTGAAGGAGACGCGTATGCCGGCCGTCCTGATCGAACCCGGCTTCATCAGCAATCACGACGACGAGAAACGCCTCGACGACCCCGAGGGTCGCATGCTGATCGCCGACGCTCTGGTCGAAGCCCTCCGCTCCGTCTTCCCGTAGAGCTCTCCGACCTGTTCGAGGAGAGCGCTCGTTTCACTCGGGGGAAACGGACGTGCTCTTCGCTCCCGGGGATTCCCCCGTCATCACGCGCACGAGGCGTTCGAGCTCATCGAGCGTGGCGAAGTCGACCACTATCTTGCCCTTGCGCGTGCCCATGTCGACGCGCACGCGGGTCTGCAGGTGGTCTGCGAGCCGGCGCTGCGCTTCCGTGGCCTCCGGCGGCTTCGCGGGGCGTCCGCCTCGGTTCGATGTCACCGACATCGACTGGTACCTGCGCGCCAGCTCCTCCGCCTCGCGCACCGTGAGCCCATCCTGGTAGATGCGTCGGGCGAAGCGCTTCTGGAAGGGGTTGCCCTGGAGGGTGAGCAGCAACCGACCGTGGGCCGCCGTCAGCCGCCGCTCCACGATCATCTGCTGGATGTCGATAGGGAGCTCGAGCAGGCGCAGAGCGTTCGCGATCGCGGCCCGGCTGCGCCCGATCTTCTCTCCCAGAGCCTCCTGGGTCGCGCCGATTTCATCGAGTAGTTCTCGGTACGCGCTCGCCTCCTCGATTGGGTTCAGGTTCTCGCGGTGGATGTTCTCGACGAGCGCGCGCTCGAGTGATCCTTGCTCGTCCGTTTCGACCACGAAGACGGGGACGACGCTTAGGCCCGCTCTTCTCGCGGCGCGCAGTCTGCGTTCGCCGGCGATCAGCTCGTAACCGGAGGCAGACTCGCGCACGAGCAGAGGTTGCAGAACACCAAGCGCCCGCATCGACGCGGCGAGCTTCTCGATCGGTTCGTCCTCGAAGCTTTGACGCGGCTGGCGCGGGTTGGGAGCGATACTGCCGATCTCGGCCTCGCGCAGCGCGCCGCGCTCTTCGAGCTCGGCACCGCCCGTGGGAAGGAGCGCATCGAGACCGCGCCCCAGTCCTCGCCGGCTCACGCTTGCCTCCACGGATCCGGCACGGGCCACGAGTCATCGAGCCCCGGCGGTTCGGGCGCCACGGTCCCGTAGCCTCGGCCGCCGGGGCCGGGGACCGCGGCCGGCACCCGCTGCTCTCGCTCCGCGGGTCGCTGCGCGGCCTCAGCGGGGGGAGGAGGTGGGGGAGGCGGCGACGCCAGCCCGTAGCGCGCCTCGAGCTCGGCGGCGAGCAGCCGATAGGCGATCGCCCCGCGCGAGGACGGATCCAGGGTCACGACAGGCTCCCCGAACGACGGCGCCTCCGACAGTCTCACGCTGCGAGGGACGATCGTCGCGTACACGAGGTCGCCGAAGTGGGCCCGGACTTCGTCGCGCACCTGGCCCGCCAGTTTTGTACGCGCGTCGTACATCGTGAGGAGAAAGCCCGCGACCCGAAGCTCGGGGTTCAACGCACGTCGCACGCGCTCGGCAGTGCCGAGCATCTGGCCCAGGCCCTCGAGCGCGTAGTACTCGCACTGCACCGGCACGATCAGATCCTCCGACGCGGCCAATGCATTGACGGTGAGAAGGCCCAGCGATGGCGGGCAATCGATGAACACGAGCTCGAAGCGCTCGCGCGCGCCGTCGAGGACCTCCGCAAGCCTGCGCTCGCGCGAGAACTCACTCACGAGCTCGATCTCGGCCCCCGCCAGATCCAGCGACGCCGGTGCACAGAAGAGGTTGGTGATCGCGGTCGCCAGGGTCACTTCCTCGAGGGTCGCCTCTCCCAGCATCAGGTCGTAGGTCGAGCGCTCCAGGACCCGGTGATCGATCCCCAGACCGGTGGTCGCGTTGGACTGCGGATCAACGTCGACCACCAGCACCCGGTGGCCCCGCAGCGCCAGAGCGGCACCCAGGTTCACCGTCGTCGTGGTCTTTGCGACCCCGCCTTTCTGGTTCGCAACGCACACCATGCGCCCACCACCGACCCCCAGCGGCCGAGCTTCCAGAAGCTTCCATTCCTTGGTGGCGAGATGCCCTTCCATAACCTCCCAATCACCTACTCCCTTGCTGTCAGGATACCGATTCCGGGAACGAATTCCTCGGCTTCCGGGGGGATCTCGTCGTCCTCTCCTACGAACACCGCGCCTCTGCCCCGGGGCGCCAGGAGCGGCAGCAGCAGCGCCGCGACGTCCTTCGGGGGGGTGAGCGCCCGGGCCGTGGCCAGGACGTGTGCCCGGGCCAGGCGGGGGTCGCGCGCCGCCTCCTGGGCCGTGGCGATGACCACCTCGCAGTTGTCGAGCGCGAGCTC
>JBOGWZ010000010.1:0-19286 GCA_050694075.1 Actinomycetota bacterium
CTTCGCAGCTATCCGGACCTGGCCGCCGCCGCCAAGGAACACGACATCGAGGTCGTGGATCTCTTCCGCCGCTCCGAGCACGTCGCCAATCACGTCGACGAGGCGATCGCGATGGGCGCAAAGGCGGTGTGGATGCAGCTCGGGGTGATCGACGAGGAGGCGGCAGCGCGCGCCGAGGATGCGGGGCTGGTCGTGGTGATGGATCGCTGCCCGGCAATCGACCTGCGCCGGGTAGGCTAGTCGCCGTAGTGCTTGTCGCTCTCGTCGGGCTCATCGATCTCGTCGGGAACCTTGAGAAGTAGCAGCCTCCGCGACGAGCCATCCTTCGGAACGAGCAAGACCTCATTGGGATCGTCGTCTTCGAGCTCCTCGTAGTCGAGCGCCTCCCTCCAGAAGCGCGCGAGCTCCCCGTGGGTTCTGGCAATCGATCGCGATCCAGTCGATACGTAGGCCCATTCAGGTCCCTCAGACGTTGCCGGTGCTGCCGAACCCGCCCTCACCGCGTCCGCTGGGTGGCAGTTCTTCCACCTCGTGGAGCTCCGCGAGCGCGACGGGCTGGATCACGAGCTGGGCGATCCGGTCACCGCGGCGTATGTCGATCGGAGCGTCCTGATCGAGGTTCACCACGATCACCCGTATCTCTCCCCGGTAACCGGAGTCGATCAGACCGGGTGCATTGGCGAGCGCGAGGCCCTCCTTCAGCGCCCGGCCCGAGCGGGCGTGCACGAATCCCGCGTATCCCTCCGGGATCGCGACGGCCATGCCCGTGGGTACCGCCGCGCGCTCCCCCGGCTTCAGGCTCACGTCCTCGGCGGCGAGCAGGTCCAACCCCGCGTCGCCCGGGTGCGCGTACGCCGGAAGCGGCAATCCGGGATCGAGGACCCTGATCGGGATCTTCACTCCGAGCGCGCCTTCGGAGGGGATTTCTTGGACAGCATTCCCAGTTCCCGCTCGAAATCGGTGAGCTCCTGGAAGTCCTTGTAGACGGACGCGAAGCGCACGTATGCGACCTCGTCAAGCTCCCGCAGCCGCTCCAGCACCTCGCGGCCGATATCGGCCGACGCGATCCGCCGCTTACCAATCGCGCGCATGGTCTCCTCGACATCGTCCGCGATCTCATCGATAGCGGCCTCGGTGACGGGGCGGTTCTTGATGGACCTCCGAAGCCCCTCGATGATCTTCTCGCGCTCGAACGGCTCCTCGACTCCGCTTCGTTTCACGACGACCAGCGGGACCTCCTCGGCGCGCTCGAAGGTCGTGTATCGCCTCCCGCAGTTCAGGCACTCCCGCCTGCGCCTGATCGCGCGGCCCTCGTCCGCGAGGCGCGAGTCGACAACCTTGTCCTCTTCGGACTCGCAGTAAGGGCAGCGCACCTAGGTTCCTCGCGCCGGCTGGGTCACGCCGCCATCGTAGTAGGGAGGGCTCAGACGGCCTCGGCTCCGTCTTTCCGCAAGCGCTTGAGCTGCTCCCTCAGTTGCCGGACGTTGTCCTGGTAGGTATCGACGTCGGTTCCCTTCGTCGCCATTCGTTTCGGCTGGGACCCGCACAATGGGCAGCGTGCGGAGCGAAGCCTTAGCTCCGCCCCGCACGTCTGACACCTGGCCTTGGCCATGACCTGTTATGAGCAGCCGCTCGTGTTCCCACACGAGGGACACGCGAAGCACGACCCCGACGGCTGCATCCTCACCCCGCACTGCCCGCAGTACGGAAGCGATCCGGTCTCGGCTCCCGCAACGGGACCCAGCACGATCACGCCTTCTTCCTTGGGAGCATCCTTCCCGTTTCCCTTGCCGTTGCCGTGATCGGACCCGACATTGTCGAGCTTGGACTCGATCTCGGTTTGACGCTCACCGGAGGTCCGGATCCCGAGAGCGTGACGCTCGTCGTCGCTCAGATACTCGATCGCCAGCACGCGGAACACGTAGTCGAGGATCGAGGTCGCGATCCTGAAGTCGGGGTCGTCCGTCATACCCGACGGCTCGAAGCGGGTGTTCACGAACTGCTTCACGTAGGCTGACAGCGGCACCCCGTACTGCAGGCCCATCGAGAGCGAGATCGCGAACGCGTCCATGATCCCGGCGAGAGTCGAGCCCTGCTTGGCGACCTTGAGGAAGATCTCGCCGACACTTCCGTCGGGGAACTCGCCGACGGTCAGATAGCCCTCGGTGTCGGCAACGCGGAACTTTATGGTGAGAGCGATGCGCTTCTTCGGCATGCGCCGGCGGAAGGGTTGCGGCGTAACGGTCGGGGTCTTGGCGTCTTCCTTCTTGGCGATGGACAACGGCTGTCCGACCTTGCAGTTGTCCCGGTAGATCGCGAGGGCCTTGAGGCCGAGCCGCCAGCCCTCCACGTAGACGCTCTCGACGTCCTCTACCGTGACGTGCTCCGGCAGGTTCACGGTCTTCGAGATCGCGCCCGAGATGAAGGGCTGCACCGCACCCATCATCTTGATGTGGCCCATGTAGTGGATCGACCGCTCCCCCATGGCCGTGTCGAACACCGAGACGTGCTCCTCGAGCAGGTGCGGCGCTCCGATGACGTGCCCGTGCTCGTCTATGTAGGAAACGATCTCCATCACCTGGTCGCCTTCGTAGCCGAGCTTGCGCAACGCTCGGGGCACCGTCTTGTTGACGATCGACATCGTTCCACCGCCCACCAGCTTCTTCATCTTCTTCAGCGCGAGGTCGGGTTCGATCCCGGTCGTGTCACAGTCCATCAGCAACCCGATGGTCCCGGTCGGAGCGAGCACGGTCGCCTGCGCGTTGCGGTAGCCGTGGATCTCACCCAGAGACACCGCGTCGTCCCACGTGGAGCGGGCAACCTCGACGAGCCTCGCCGGCGCGAGGTCTTCTGGAATCTCGTGTGCGGCCTCGCGGTGCTTGTTCATCACGCGCAGGTGCGGCTCGCGGTTCGCGTCGTACTCTTCGTATGGACCGACTCGCTTAGCGATCCTGCCCGAGGTCGCGTAGCAGTGCCCCGTCATGATCGCCATCAAGGCACCCGCCCATGCCCGGCCCTCATCCGAGTCATACGCAAGCCCCTGAGCCATCAACAGGGCCCCGAGGTTGGCGAAGCCTTGGCCGAGCTGTCGCATCCTTATCGAGTTCTCGCGGATCGCCTCGGTGGGATAGGCCGCGAACCCGACCGAAATCTCTTGCGCCAAGAACATGATCTCGACCGCGTGCTTGTACGCCTCGATGTCGAAGTTGTCCTCGTCGTCGAGAAACTTCATGAGGTTCAGCGAGGCGAGGTTGCAGGAGCTGTTGTCGACGTGCATGTACTCACTGCATGGGTTAGACGCGTTGATGCGTGACGTGTTCGAGCATGTGTGCCAGTCGTTGATCGTCGTGTCGTACTGGAGGCCCGGATCCGCGCACTCCCACGCCGCCTGAGAGATCTCGCGGAACAGCTCGCGGGCCCTGACGGTCTCGATAACCTCCCCAGTGGTTACCCCCTTGAACTCCCAGTTCCCGTCATCGACGACCGCCTGCATGAAGTCGTCGGTCACGCGCACCGAGTTGTTCGCGTTCTGGTATTGGATCGAGTGGTTGTCCACGCCGTCGAGGTCCATGTCGAAACCGGCCTCCCTGAGAGCGCGCGCTTTGCGCTCCTCGAGGGCCTTGCACCAGATGAAGTCCTTGAGGTCGGGGTGATCGACATTGAGCACGACCATTTTCGCGGCGCGTCGCGTCGCTCCTCCCGACTTGATCGTGCCGGCCGACGCGTCGGCCCCGCGCATGAACGACACCGGACCCGACGCGGTCCCTCCCGAACGAAGCCGTTCCTTCGAAGACCTGAGCGTGGAGAGGTTGATGCCGGCCCCCGAACCGTGTTTGAAGATCAGCCCCTCTTCGACGTACCAGTTGAGGATCGAGCGCATCTCGTCCTCGACCGAGAGGATGAAGCACGCCGAAACCTGGGGATCCTTGCGCCATCCCACGTTGAACCACACTGGCGAGTTGAACGCGGCCTTCTGGGTCACGAGTAGGTGCGTGAGCTCGTCCTTGAAGGTCTGAGCCTCGTTCTCGTCGGAGAAGTAACCGCGCGCGAGGCCCTCCTCGTGGTAGCGGTTCACCACGCGGTCGATCATCTGCTTCACCGATCGCTCGCGCTGAGGCGTTCCGAGAGTGCCCCGGAAGTACTTCTGCGCGGCGATGTTCGTCGCGTTCTGCGACCAGGACTTCGGAACCTCGACGTCCTTCTGCTCGAAGGCGACCTCGCCGGTCTTGAAGTTCTGGATGACCGCGTCGCGGGTGTCCCACTCGATCTCGTCGTACGGGTGGACGCCCTCGGTCGTGAAGAACCGACGGATCTCGAGTTCCTCGCCTACTCCCGACGCAGCCTTCGTCTGGGCCTCGGACACTGCCGACCTCCCCCTTCCAGGCGCCCCTCGGCGCCTCACCCGATTGTCCCATGCCCCACGTCCGCCAGCTACCAGATGTAGGGCCTGGCCTCGCCCCGACCACAACATGTATGGAACCGCACCGTTGAAATTACGCCTCTGTCATCCCGCCCGTCAAGGATCTTCCGGGGCCGGTTTTAGCGGGGCAGGCGCAGGCGCATGCCGGCCTGAATCACGGCTCCCGAGAGGCCGTTGGCGGCCACCAGGGCGTCGACGTAGGAGCGCACGTCGGTGCCCTCGGGGGCGTGGCGGGAGGCGATGTCCCACAGGGTGGCTCCGGACCGCACGACCACGACTCTCCTCGAGTGCGTGGGCACGTCGGCCCCCCGAGCGAGGCCTCCGGCGAGGGTTCCGACCACCACCGTCAGGAGGGCGGTCCCCGCCACGGTGCGTCTGAAGCGGGCCCTGCGGCGGGTCACCCTCGCCCGGGCGCGGGCACGCTCGATCGGGAACCGGTACACCCGGCCGCTCCGGCTCACATCCTCGCTGCGCTGGGCCATCTCGCCTCCTGGTTCGCCGCCTGTCTGCACGCTATGTCGGGGGTGTGACAGATTGTCTGTGGGAACGTATGTTCGATATACTAGGCGAACACACGTTCGCAGGCAAGAGGGGAAATCGAACACATGTTCTTGATTTCCGGTCCCCGAGGGGGCTACCCTGTAGCGAACACCAGTTCGAGTAGGAGGCCAAGATGGTCGAGGAGCTGACCGAACGCCAGCGCCAGACGCTTCAGTACATCGCGGACGCCGTCGCCGGGCGCGGCTACCCGCCCTCGGTGCGCGAGATCGGTGAGGCTCTCGGCCTGGCCTCGAGCTCTACCGTCCACTCGCACCTGCACGCCCTCCAGCGCAAGGGCTTCATCACGATCGACCCCAGCAAGCCGCGGGCGATCGAGATCCACTTCGACCCCGACACGGGCCTGGGCCGTGACCGTCGCCCCGCGCGGTCGGTCCCACTGCTGGGGCGGATCGCGGCCGGAACCCCGATCCTGGCGGACGAGCAGGTCGAGGACATCTACCCCATGCCGGCTGACCTCGTCGGAGACGGCAACGTCTTCATGCTCGAGGTCAACGGAGACTCCATGATCGAGGCGGGGATCCTCGACGGCGACTACGTGATCGTGCGCCAGCAGCCGACGGCGCATTCCGGAGAGATAGTGGCCGCCATGATCCCTAGCGAGTACTCGGCCGATGCCGAAGCGACGGTCAAGCGCATCCGCCACCGCGGGTCCGCAGTGATCCTCGAACCGGCCAATCCGGCGATGGACCCGTTCGAAGCACCCTCGGGCACCGAGATCCTTGGAAAGGTCGTGGCGGTCTTCCGCAAGCTTTAAGCCGAATTCAGGTGACTGTTGGTACTTGACGTGTGTATCGCTTGCGGTCCCGGCTAGCTGCGATTAAGGACCCTGCGAAAGAGGGTGATAGCTAGAAAGGGAATTCTCCTCCGCCATCTTCCTGATCCCAGCCCTCCCAGGTCTTGCTTTGCGGAGCGGTAATGTCGTCGTGCTTCCGCCAAACGAGTAACCAGTTGATGACGACCAGGATTGCAATCCCTATAACAAGCCCCACCAACACTGGAATCATTGAAAACTCCTCCGCGCAATACTGCTTCTCGCGAGATTACCCGAATTGAGTGTCCTACCAATGCGGGGGCCAGACTGGTGGCGGTGTCCCACAAGCTGTAGCCCCGTTGCGTCCACAGTTCGAAAAAGCGACGGGATGTGCAGACAAGAGGGCGGATCGAACTCAGGACACGAGGAAGTCGCGCAGATCCGCTAGCCACTCGCGGGGCACCCGCGCCACGAGCCGCGTGCCGGACTCGGCGTAGCTCTCCTCCACCACCTCTCCTTCATCGTGAACCCGCGCCACGACCTCTCCCCTGTCGAAGGGGATCTCGAGTGTGACCTCGATCCTCAGCAGGTTGAGCTCGCCTTCGAGTTGAGTAAGCATCTGCTCCACGCCCTGCTCCTTCGTGGCGGAGATGTAGGCGGCGTCCGGATAGCGTCCCCGTATCTTGTCGAGCTCGACCTCGGAGAGGAGATCGATCTTGTTCATCACCACCAACCGCGGCTTCTCCGCGGCTCCAATCTCGTTGAGAACAGCGTCGACCGCGGCGATCTGCCGCTCCGGGTCACGGCGGGCATCCACCATGTGCAAGAGCAGCGTGGCCTCGTTCACCTCTTCGAGCGTCGAGCGGAACGCCTCCACGAGCTGATGCGGGAGCTTGCGCACGAAACCGACGGTGTCGGTGAGCAGCACGCTTCGTCCCGTAGGCAGCTCCAGCCGACGCGTCGTCGGATCGAGCGTGGAGAAGAGACGATCCTCGACGAGGACCCCCGCGGTGGTCAGCTTCCGCAGGAGCGTCGACTTGCCCGCGTTCGTGTATCCCACGAGCGCGACCACCGGGATGCCGGTCCGGGCGCGCTGCTTGCGCTTGAGCAGCCTCGTCCGTTCGAGGTCCTCGAGGTCCTTCTTGACGCGCTGGATCCGGCGCAGGATCGCTCGCCGTTCCGACTCCAACGCCGTCTCTCCTGGCCCCCGCGTCCCGATGCCGCCGCCGAGACGAGACAGCACGTCGCCCCAGCCGCGCAGCCGCGGCAGCCGGTAGTTCAACTGCGCCAGCTCCACCTGGAGCTTCCCCTCGGCCGATCGAGCGTGCTGGGCGAAGATGTCCAAGATCAACCCAGTGCGGTCCAGGACCTTGAGCCCGCGCTCGGCGAGTGGGTTGACTCCGGCCATCTCCTCCAGGTTGCGGCCCTGCGCGGGCGTGAGCTCGTCGTCGAAGATCAGGATGTCGGCATCGAGCGCGTTGGCGAGGTTGACGATCTCTCTCGCCTTCCCCTTGCCGAGGTAGGTGGCCGCATCGGGACCATCGCGCCGCTGGACGATCTTCTCGACGGTGTCGGCCCCCGCGGTGTCGGCCAGTGCCTCGAGCTCATCGACCGACCACTCCGCCAGCTCCTGCGATTCCGAGCGGAACGCGGCGGTGACGAGCACCGCGCGCTCGCGCTCGGCACGGGTCTCGTGCAAGGTTGCCCGCGGCGTCAGGCGACCACCCTCCTGAGACGCTCCACACCTTCCTCCAGCTCCTCGTCGGCAAGGGTGAGCGAGAAGCGCACGTAGCCCTCCCCAGATGGTCCGTAGCCGTTGCCCGGCGCAACCACGAGGTCAGCTTGATCGAGCAGATGAGTCGTGAACGACTCGGAGGTATAGCCGTCTGGCACGGGGACCCATAGATAGATAGATCCCTTGGGCGGCTCGACCACGATGTCGATCGACTTGAGGCCGTCGCACAGCAGGTCTCTGCGGTGCCGGTAACGCTCGATGGTCTCCTGCAGGTGGTCCTGGGGGCCGTCGAGTGCGGCGATCCCGGCGCGCTGAACCGCATTGAAGATGCCGGAGTCGATGTTGGTCTTTAGTCGTTTGATCGCGTCAACCGCATCGGCCGCTCCGGCCACCCAGCCGATCCGCCATCCCGTCATGTTGTAGGTCTTGGACAGAGAGCCGAACTCGACGGCGGTCTCGATCGCGCCGTTGACCTGAAGCACACTCGGGGCGACGTATCCGTCAAAGGTGATCTCCGAGTAGGCAGCGTCGTGGGCGATCAGGATGTCGTTGGCCCGTGCGAACTCCACCGCCTTTGCGAAGAAGTCCAGGTCGGCCGTGGCCGCCGTTGGATTGGACGGGTAGTTGAGCCACAGGACGCGCGCCTGGTCGGCGATCTCGGGCGAGAGCGCGTCGAGATCCGGGCGGAAGTCGTTCTCGGGGAGCAACTCCATGTGCACGGCAGTTCCGTGGGCGAGCATGGTGCCCGTCTCGTAAACGGGATAAGCGGGATCGGGCACCAGCGCCACGTCGCCGGGATCGACGAACGCCACAGGCAGATGAAAGATCCCCTCTTTGGAACCCACGAGCGGTTGTATCTGGGTGTCCGGATCGAGCGTCACGCCGACGCGCCGCTCGTAGTAGCGGGCGATCGCCTCGCGGAACGCCGGCATTCCCGTGTAGGAGGGATAGCGGTGGGTGGCGGGGTCTCTGGCGCCTTCGACCAACGCCTCGATCACGTGTGGCGGGGTCGCGAGGTCTGGGTCCCCGATCCCGAACGAGATGATCCGAGCGCCGCGCGCCCTCGCCTCGGCGACCTTGCGATCGATCTCGGCGAAGAGGTAGGGAGGCAACTTCTCGATCCGGCGCGCGGTCCTCACGCGTACGCTCCCAGGTCCACCTCTCCCTCAAAGCTCTTCTGAGCGGGCCCGGTCATGAGCACCGGAGCGTCCGTATCGAGCGATCCCTCCCACTCGATCTCGAGATCGCCGCCGGGAAGCACCACCACGACGCGCGGCTCCGCCCCCTGGAGCAGTCGGGCGGCCACGGCAACCGCGCACGCTCCCGAGCCACACGCCATCGTCGCTCCCGCGCCGCGCTCCCACACGCGAGCGCGCAATCGGTCGGGAGACTCGATCGTAACGAACTCCACGTTGGTCTTCGCCGGAAACATCTCGTGCCTTTCGATTTCGGGCCCGAGGTCGAAGAGCGCGTCGGGATCGTGGGTGAAGATCACCGCGTGGGGGTTCCCCATCGACAGGCAGGCGACTTCGAGGCTCTTTCCCGCGACCTCTACGCGGGCGCGAAGGGCATCGCCGCCGGTCCAGATCACAGGGACCCGACCGGGATCGAAGATGGGGGCGCCCATGTCCACCCGGACCCGTCCGTCGCCGAGGATCGACAGCACCTTGAGGCCGGCCAGCGTCGACACCTTCAGCTCGCTCTCTTGGATCAGCCCGTGCTCTCGAGCGAACAACGCGAGGCAGCGGATGCCGTTGCCGCACATCTCCCCCACGGACCCGTCGGAGTTGACGTAATCCATCCTGAGGTCGCCCCCGTTGGTGCCAGGGGCCACTCGGATGACGCCGTCGGCGCCGATCCCGAACCGCCGGTCGCACAGCGCGCGCACCAGGCCCGGTCCGAGCTCCAGTTGGTCGTCACGGTCGTCGAGCATGACGAAATCGTTGCCGAGCCCGTGCCATTTCTCGAATCTCATGGGCTCAACGCTACTCGGTGAAGGTGAGCCGGGGGGTCATCTCAGCTCCCCAAGTACCGAACGAGAGCCTCCGCTAGGCCCTTCTCGGACGCCTCGAACCACGTGATGCGGGGGTCGGCCCGGAACCACGCGTCCTGCCGCCGCGCGAAGCGCTTGGTCGCCCTGACGATCTCGTCGCGTATCGCGACCGGATCCTGCCGATCTGCCGCCTCCAACACCTGGCGGTACCCGAGGGCCTGGCGCGCGGTGCGGCTCAGCCCCCGCTCCTCGAGGGCACGGACCTCATCGACGAGACCGGCGGCAAGCATCTCGTCGACGCGTCGTTCGATGCGCGCGAACAACTCGTCGCGAGGACGGGTGAGCCCGGCGACGCGAACCTCGTAGACGCTCTCGAACCTCTCCCACGCGTCCGCGTTCTCCGAGAACGGCCGCCCCGTCAGCTCGATGACCTCGAGCGCCCGTACCGTCCGCCGCGCGTTGCGCGACTCGATGCGAGCCGCGGCCGCCGGATCCAGCTCCGCCAGGCGCGCGTGAAGAGCCTCCGGACCCACGCGCTCCGCCTCGGCCTCGAGTTCCTCTCGTACCTCGAGCGAGCGCGGGGGAAAGTCCAGCTCGTCCACCACCGCCCGGAAGTAGAGGCCCGAGCCACCGACGAGAAGTGGCAGGGAGCCCCGCGCCGCAACCTCGTCCACCCACGCCCGAGCGAGCCCCTGGAACTCCGCAACGGTCACTTCGTGGGCGGGATCGAAGAGGTCGAGCATGTGATGCGGTACGCGCCGACGCATCTCCGACGTCGGCTTGTCGGTGCCGGCCTCCATACCCCGGTAGATCTGCATCGAGTCGACCGACACGATCTCGGCGTTCGCCCGCTCGGCCACCCCGACCGCAACGGCGCTCTTTCCGACTCCGGTCGCGCCCACGAGGGCCGCGACCTTGATCCGATCTTTCACCGAGCGATCGCCACCGGGTACCCGACTCCGACGGGGGCCTCGTAGCACAGCAGCTCGGAGCGCCGCCCTCCCAGGAGATGGCCGAAGGCGATGAGAGGACCGCTCCCGCACGAGCCTCCGATGCGGCCGAGGTCTTCGCCGAGCTCGACGAGCGCACTCGCGTCGGAGTCGAGCGCCTCGAGCGTGCGTCGCTCGACATCCACCGCCCCCGGAAGCTCCATCAGGGGGCCGCGCGGCGACAGACCGGCCGAGCTGTTGGCGCTCGCAACGAAGGCGATCGCTCGGTCCTCGGCCAGAGACGATGCCGCACGCGCGAAGGCAGACGCCTGCTCTCTTGCGTCGGACCGCGTCTCCCCTACCCCCGCAGCGACTACGGGTGCACCCAGCCCCTCCAACAGGCGGAGCGCGACCACGACCCCGTGGTCCGCCGGCTCGTCCACGAGGGGCACCCCCCACGCCTCGGCGAGAGCGCGAGCGAGGACTTCGTCCGTGGTCGCGTCCACGCTCGCACCGGCAACGCCGAACCCGTCGAGTGAGCCGCGCGCGGAAGCGTAGACGCACGAGGCGCGCGCGTGGGGGGACAACACGACGACCGCGTCCGCGCCCTCGAAATGGATGTCCGCGCAGGTCGTTCGTATCCGAAGGGCCGACTCTGCCACCTCATCACTGTTCAGCTCGGGTAGCAGCAACGGCGCGTGTGGAACCACCGCGCCGCCGATGGGGGCCGGGGTCAGCCGCACCCTCCCACGCCGACGAGGGGGAGCGACAGCCTTCGTTGCGTCTTGCGCGTGCCCGCAACAAGCTCGCCGTCGAGGTGGTGCGGGTGCGAGCCTGTGATGCGTACGGTCCGGAACGACCCTTCCTCGGCCCCGTCCGACCGGAAGTGCACCAGCTTGTTGCTTCGAGTCCGACCGGTCAGGCGCGCGGCATCCTTCCTGGACGGACCCTCCACCAGCACCTCTTCGGCTCGGCCCACCGCCTCAGCGTTGCGTTCGAACGAGATTCGCTCCTGCACGGCAACGAGACGATCGAAACGCTCCTGCACGACCTCCTTGGGGATCTGGTCGTCGAAACCGACCGCCTCGGTCATGGGCCGTGGCGAGTACTGGAAGGTGTAGGCGGCGTCGTATCGCACTGCCTCGACGAGCGACAGCGTCTGGACGAAGTCCTCCTCGCTCTCCCCCGGGAACCCGACGATGATGTCGGTCGTGATGGCGACATCGGGGATCGCGTCGCGCACCATGGCGACCTTCTCCAGATACTTCGCCCGGTTGTAGGCGCGCTTCATCCGTTTGAGGACTCGGTCCGATCCCGCCTGAACGGGGAGATGGATGTGCTCGCAAACCGTACGAGACTCCGCCATGGCGGCGACGGTGTCCGCTCTGAAGTCTTTCGGGTGAGGGCTCGTGAACCTCACACGCTCCAGTCCCTCCACGTCGTCCATCGCTCGCAGGAGCTCCGAGAACAGAGGCCGACCGCTGAGGTCCCGTCCGTAGGAATTGACGTTCTGACCCAGAAGGGTCACCTCTACAACGCCGTCGGCGACAAGGGCTTGGACTTCGTCCAGGATGTCTCCCATCCGACGCGACTTCTCCCGGCCCCGCACCGCGGGGACGATGCAGAACGTGCACGAGTTGTTGCACCCGATCGAGATCGAGACCCACGCGTGCCACGGTGAGAATCGCCGGGCCGGGAGAGCCGAGGGAAACACCTTCGTCTGCTCGGCAATCTCGAAGGCCGGTCCGCTCTCTGCCTCACGCAGAAGCCGCGGCAGGCTGCCGAGGTTGTGCGTCCCCAGCACGACATCGACCCATGGCGCCTTGCGCTGGACGAGGTGCTTGTCCTTCTGCGCCAGACACCCTCCCACGACGATCCTGAGGTCGGGCCGGGTGTCCTTCAGCGCCTTCATGTGGCCGAGGTTCCCGTAGAGTCGCTCGTCCGCGTTCTCCCGGATGCAGCAGGTGTTGAACAACACCACCGAGGCCTCTTCCGCGCGTGCGACCGGAGCGTAGCCCTCGGCCTCGAGCATCCCGGCCATGCGCTCGGAGTCGTGCTCGTTCATCTGGCACCCGAAGGTCCGGATGAAGTAGGTCTTTCCCTCCACGTCCCGCAGGTTACGACAGGCCCAGCGGCTCAGTCATCGCCCCTATCGTGACCCGGGGGCGTTTTCTCCCGCCCTTCGCCGCCTTTCTCGCCACGCTCGTCGGGCTCGGGCTCGGGATCGTAGGCGCACGTCGCCGTGGGCTCCGTGCCCAGCGCGTACTCTTCCGTCGCCCGGAACTCCTCGGGCGTGGAGGCACCGGCGAGACAACCGGTTCGCACGTCGATCGTCACTGAGACGGTCGCCCCCTCCGGAACCTCGAAGTCCTCATCGGGCACGCCCGCCAGCGCGTCCAGCATGAACAGGCGCCAGATGGATGCGGGCCAGGATCCGCCGGTTACCGTCGTTCGTGTGGGCCGGCATACGGCGGGGTCGCCTGTCTCGCAGTACGTCTTCATCTCGATCGAACCCTCCGGGTAGCCGACCCAAGCCGCGGCGACCAGCGAAGGCGTGTAGCCCACGAACCACGCGTCCCGATACTCCTGAGCGGTGCCCGTCTTGCCGGCGGCTGTGCGGCCGATGTTGGCTCCGGTTCCCGTTCCACTCTCGATGACACCCTGGAGCGCGCTCGTCACGAGATAGGCGGTGGTCGGATCCAATACCCGTTCGGCCTCCGTCGCGTCCCGGTAGATCACTGTGCCTTGGCCGTTCGTGATCTTCGTCACCGCGACCGGAGGGCGTCTCATGCCGTTCGTGGCAAGCGCCCCGAACGCGGAGGCCATGCCCAGAGGATTCACGGGGTTCGTTCCCAGGGCCGCCGAAGGCACCTCAGAAAGGCGCGTGGAGATCCCCATCTCCCGCGCGGTCTCTACAACATCCTCCGCACCCACATCCAGGATCAGCTGCGCGTAGACGACGTTGATGCTGTTGACCGTGGCGTCGAGAAGGGACACGCCCCCGTACGCGCTCTCCTCGTAGTTGCACACCTCCCACTCCCCGCCGGCGTTGGCGTGAGGGAAGGTCATGCATGAGTCGGCCTCGTAGACCGAGGACAGAGACACCCCCTCGTCGAGGGCGGTCGCCAGCGCGAACGGCTTGAACGCGCTCCCCGCCTGCCTTCCGGTGCCCGGCGCGCGCAGCTCCGATCCCTTCCCGTTGGGTCCGGTGGAGCGTCCCAAACCGGGCTCCCCGACGATCGCAAGGTTGACCTTTGCGAAGGGATCCTCCGCTCTTGGCGCGAAGAAGTTACGACCTCCGACCATCGCGCGCACCGCGCCCGTCCGGGGATCCAGCGCAACCACGGCACCGTACGGATCGTCCTCGTACAGGAGGACCTCGTCGATCGCCTCCTCCGCCGCGACCTGAGCCTCGGGGTCCAGGGTCGTATGGATACGCAGCCCTCCCTTGAGCAGCTTGCGTTGTCGCTCCTGAAGCGAATCCCCGAGGACATGAAAGCGCGGGTCGTAGAGCAGCAGCCTCTTGACGTAGTCGACGAAATACGCGGCAGGGTACGGCGTGTCGCGCTCCGGTCGGCCCAGCCCGAGGGGACGCCGTGCCAACCGGCGAGCCTGACTTTCCCGCAGATAACCGAGCTGCGCCATGATTCTCAGCACAACCGCGCGGCGTTGTCTGGCCCGTCGCGGATGCCTATATGGGTCGTAGTGGTTGGGTGAGCTGATAAGTCCGGCCAGGAGAGCCGCTTGAGCAACCCCGATCTCGGAGGCCCGCGCGCCAAAGTACGTCTGTGTCGCGGCCTGGACCCCGTAGGCGCCCCGGCCGAAGTAGACGGTGTTGAGGTAGGCCTCGAGGATCTCCTGCTTCGACAGCCGCCGTTCCAGCTGACGCGCCAGCGCAATCTCATCGAGCTTCCGCTCGACCGTATCCTCGGTGCGCTCGTCGGGATCGATCAGAGTGTTGCGAACGAGCTGCTGCGTGATCGTAGAGCCTCCCTGCTCCACCTCACCGCTGCTGAGATTGGCGTAGGCGGCGCGGGCGATCGCCGCCAGGTCTGCTCCCGTGTGCTCGAAGAACCGCCGGTCCTCGACCGCCACGACGGCCTCACGCAGTCGACGCGACGTTTGATCCAGCGCCACGATCCTGCGGTCCTCGCGCGCGTGTAGTTCCGCGATCTCGGAACCGTCGGCAGACAGCACGACGCTGGTTTGCGGCAGTCGGAAGCGCACCCGCTCCGCGCTGAGGATCGGCACCTTCAGCAGATCGCCGCAGGCGGTCGCCGCGAGGGCCACCAGAGCGAGCGCCGCGACGACAGGACGAGCGGGTCTCCCAGGCATTCCCCTCTGCTTACCCGCCGTGCCGCGGTGAACACCCGCCTTCGGGTGAGCGCTTACTTCGCGTATGCCGTCTGGCGCAGCTCGCGGATCACCATGATCTTGATCTGCCCCGGGTACTGCAGCTCCTCCTGCACCTTCTTGGCGATGTCCCGAGCCACGATCTCGGCCTGCATGTCATCTATGTCCTCCGGCTTCACCATGACCCGCACCTCGCGGCCCGCCTGCATGGCGTAAACCTTCTCCACGCCTTCGAACTCCATCGCGATCTGTTCGAGACGCTCGAGACGCTTGATGTATGTCTCGATCGTCTCCCGGCGCGCTCCGGGGCGCGAGCCCGAGATGGCGTCCGCGACCTGCACGAGTACGGCCTCCATCGTGCGCTGCTCGACCTCGTTGTGGTGCGCCTCGATCGCATGGCACACCTCGGGCTTCTCCCCAAGCCGCCGAGCGATCTCGGCGCCGATGAGCGCGTGACTTCCCTCGATCTCGTGGGTCACGGCCTTGCCGATATCGTGCAGCAGGGTTCCTCGCTTCGCCACGTGGGGATCGATGCCCAGCTCTTCCGCGATCATGCCGGCCACGTGCGCGGCCTCGACGACGTGCTTGAGAACGTTCTGCCCGTAGGAAGTACGGAACTTCAGACGGCCGAGAACTCGGACCAGCTCCGGATGCATGTCGGTGATGCCCGTCTCGAGCACCGCCCATTCGCCGCCTTCGCGAATCTCGCGCTCGACCTCTTCTCTGGATTTCTCGTACATCTCCTCGATGCGCGCCGGCTGGATCCGACCGTCCCCGATGAGCTTCTCGAGTGTCAACCGCGCCATCTCGCGGCGGATGGGATCGAAGCACGACAGGACGACCGCCTCGGGCGTGTCGTCGATGATGATGTTCGTCCCGGTCGCGGCCTCGAAGGCGCGGATGTTGCGTCCCTCCCGCCCGATAATCCGACCCTTCATGTCTTCGTTGGGAAGGGCAAGGGTCGTGACGGTGGATTCCGTCGTCAGCTCCGAGGCCACGCGCTGCATCGCGATCGCGCAGATCTTGCGGGCGCGCCGGTCGCCCTCCTCACGGGCCTCCGCCTCGATCTCACGCACGATGGCCATGGCCTCGCGCTTCGCGTCCTCCTCGATCTGTTCTATGAGGGACTGCTTCGCGTCCTGAGCGGTCATCCCGGCGACGCGTTCGAGCTCGCTCCGGATCCGCTCCTCGAGCCCCTTCAGCTTCGTCTGGGCGCGCTCGAGCTCCGTCTCCTTCTGTTCGACCGCCTGCTCCTTGCGATCGAGCGAGTTGGCGCGTGAGTCCAAAGTGGTCTCTCGCTGAGCTATCCGGTCTTCCTTCTTCTCGATCTCCGCGGAGCGCCGTTTGACGTCGGCCTCAGCCTCCTGGCGCATCCGGAACATCTCGTCTTTCGCCTCGACCAATGCTTCGCGCTTCGCCGATTCGGCCCCCCGCTGTGCCTCCTGGAGGATGCTCTTGGCCCGAGCCTCGGCGGAGCCCACCTGTTTCTCCGCCATCGCCTTCCGGACCGCGAATCCGACGCCGATGCCCGCGAAAAGGCCGAGCACGAGACCTATGACGATCTCCATCGCTCGCTCCTTTCGGCTTCCCGCAACCCCCAGCGGGAGCGGGCCCTGGTGAGGCCCCGGTACGAGCGATCGGGCGAGCCGTGCCGGCGGCCGGATCAGCCGCTGCGCGCGGATGGACCTCCGGTAAGTCCACGACTCCACCCCTTGGGGCGGGTCGACCGGCTACACGAGCTGGAATTGGACGGTTTCGGTGTCACTCGCTCTCTCGTTCGTACCTTTTGGGAAGTCTTTCCTTTGCTTGGATAATGCTCTATCTCGATGGTACGCCGGAAATCCGGCCTACGCATAACAATCGGCTCCGAGACGGGGCCGATTCAGTCCCAACCCTCGGGGGGCAAGACCGCCCGGACCGCCTCCACCGCCACCTCCTCGGGAAAGCCGCGGCGCAGCAGGTTCTGAAGCAGGCGGGCGCCCTGGTCGCTCAGCGGGTAGCGGGCGACCTTGGGAAGGAGGGAGGACGCGGCCTCTCTTGCCCGCTCGGTCTCGTCCCCGGCCACCTCGGCCACGGCCTGCTCCGCCGTCTCCCGCTCGATCCCCTTGCCGGTGAGCTCGTGGACGAGGGCGTCGCCGCCCACTGGTCGCCGGGCGATGCGTTCCTCGACCCACGACCTGGCGTATTCGAGGTCGTTCACGAGCCCCAGCTCCTGCAGGCGGGACAGCGCCGCGTCCACGACGTCGGGGGCGAAGCCCGAGTCGAGCAGCCGCCCGCCGAGCTCCGCCCGGGTCCGGGGTCTGAGCGCGAGCCACTTGCCGGCCCGCTCCATGCAGTCCCGGTAGGCGCCGGGCGGCGCCTCAGCGAGCTTGGAGGAGAGTTCCATCGGCTCGCAGACGTTCAAGGTCGCGCAGGCGGACCACCACGCGTTCCACGACGCTGGGATTGAAGCCACTTCCCCGCAGCTTCCGCCTGAGCTCACCCTGCGTCAGGGAACGTTTGGCGAGAAGGCGCCCGGCGCGGGCCATCGCCTCGTGGTACTGACCCTCCTCGATCCTCCGCGCCGCCGTCCCGTTCACTATGGGGCGCGACGTGAAGCGACCGGCATCCATGTCCCTACCCCGCGTCCTTCTGGTCGGTTCTCTCCTCGGAGGTGTCGTCGGATCCGAGGAGACCCAACTTGTCCTTGATCTTCAGCTCGATCTCGGTCGCGATGTCGGGGTTGTCTCCCAGGAACGCCTTGGCGTTCTCGCGTCCCTGTCCGAGCTGGTCGTCGCCGTAGATGAACCATGCTCCGGACTTGCGGACGATCTCGTGCTCGAGGGCGACGTCGAGCAGACCACCCTCCTTCGAGATGCCGTATCCATAGCGCAGATCCATCTCGGCGCTCCTGAAAGGTGGGCTGCACTTGTTCTTCACGACTTTCACGCGGACGCGCGAGCCGATGATTTCGGAACCCTCTTTGATGGAGTCGATGCGACGCACGTCGAGCCTCACGGACGAATAGAACTTCAGCGCGCGTCCGCCGGGGGTGGTCTCTGGTGAACCCCATTGGATTCCAATCTTTTCGCGCAGCTGATTTATGAAGATCAGGATCGTCTTCGTCCTGCTCACGTTGCCCGCGAGCTTCCTCAATGCCTGGCTCATCAGCCGCGCCTGAAGGCCCACGTGGGTATCGCCCATCTCTCCTTCGAGCTCGGCGCGCGGCACGAGCGCGGCAACGGAGTCGATCACGACCACGTCCAGCGCGCCCGAGCGCACGAGCGTGTCGGTGATCTCGAGCGCCTGCTCGCCGGTATCGGGCTGGGAGACGAGGAGGTTGTCGATGTCCACGCCGAGCGCCTTCGCGTACGAGGGGTCGAGGGCGTGCTCCGCGTCGACGAACGCGACCAGCCCCCCCGACTTCTGGGCCTCCGCGACGACGTGCAGCGACAAACTACTCTTTCCGCTACCTTCCGGACCGTAGATCTCCACGATCCGGCCTCGCGGGAGCCCCCCTACCCCCAACGCGAGATCGAGTGCCAGCGAGCCGGTCGGGACCGCCTCGACCGTCCAGTCCGTGCCGTAGTCCCCCAGCCGCATGATCGAGCCCTTGCCGTGGGCCTTCTCGATCTGGGCCATGGCCATCTCCATCGCCTGGTCGCGCCCCGCCTGGTCCTTGCGAAGATCGGTCACCTGACTGCGGTCCCTGGTTGCCACCTCGTCCTCCTATCCGGCCCGGGGGCCGTCCTCGCGATCAACGGTCGGTCCCACCCTAGAAAGGGGGTGTGACAGGTTCGCGAGGAATGGTACCGAACACACGTTCGCATCTGGAGGATTTCGCAGGAGAACCACCTCCATGTAGTTACCCGGGTGTGATTCTACGCCTGGGAAGGTCCGGAGGGAAGAACACGGGAACAGCCCGAACTGATCGCCCCAACTCACTCCATGAACGATGTGCTGTCCGGAGACATTTCGGACAGATTGTTCCGGGGAGATCCCTGACACTCAGGCAGCAGAGCCACACCCTGTCCTCAAGCCGCCAAGCGAGAGGAGAGGGATGTGGCCCTGCGGGTTGTCACTATGACTGAGTTGAGGCGGGAGATCCTCGAGGAACCCCGATTGACCGGCGAATCGGTGACCGAGGTGTGCGCTCGCCGAGGGTTATCGCGCGACACCTTCTATCGCTATCGCCGGAGGTTCGAGACGGCGGGGGAAGCCGGGCTCGAGGAACGATCGCGCGCCCCCATCACGTCTCCGAACCGCATGGATCGCGATCTCGAGGAGCTCATCTGCCGCATGCGCACGGATCACCCTCGCTGGGGCGCCCGCCGGATCCGCGCCGAGTTGATGCGCGCCGGGATCGCGCCGCCGGCGGTTTCGACCATCCATCAGGCCCTGCGGCGGGGCTACCTCATTGCCGATCAGCCCAAGAAGAAGCCCCGCAAGCTGCTGCGTCGCTTCGAGCGCGAGGAGCCCAACGACCTGTGGCAGATAGATGCCACCAAGGTGCGTCTGAGCACCGGCAAACACGCCTATGTCATCGACGTCGTCGACGACCACGC
>JBOGWZ010000011.1:0-19242 GCA_050694075.1 Actinomycetota bacterium
CACGCGACCGGACGATCCTCGGCCCGATGATCGCCGCCACCTCAGCCAGCGCGGCGTCTGGGTCCTCCTCTTCGAACGCGACACGGCAGAGGCCCTTTGGCGTCTGGATCAGTAGCAGGCGCCCGATCGGCGTCGCCGAGACCGAATAGACCGCATCGGCCAGTCCCTCGTCGACCGCGGCGGCGGCCACTCGCTCCAGCAGCGGTTCGATCATCTTCACTGCATCACCTTCCTCAGCTTGCGGACCGCGGTCGAGACGCGTTGCCGGGCCGCGGTCGGTGAACAACTCAGGCGGCGCGCGATCGCGTCGTACTCGAGGTCCTCTACGAACCGAAGATGCAGCGCGCGCCGCGCTCCGTCAGGCAACGGCTCGATCAGGGCCTCGAACCCGCCGTCGGGTTCCTCTGCTCGGTGTGCGATCTCCGGGACTCGTGCCATCGGCAGCTCGCGCGTTCCGTTCGCCGCGGTGAAGTCGAACGCCGTCGTCGTGGTTATCCGGTAGAGCCACGCCCGGAGGTGGTTGCCGTGGGCCAGCCGCGGGTACGAGCGTAGAGCGCGCAGCAACGCCTCCTGAAGAACGTCCTCGGCTTCCGTCCCGGCCAGCCGTCGGGCGTGGGCGAGCAGCTCCGGGGCATGGGTCTCCACTAGGCTCCAGAACGGTGGCAGCGTCGGCATCTCGTCTTGTGTAACCCGAAAGGGGGTCCAGATGTGAGGCGGCTCATGGCGTTCGTCGTTGCCGCCGCGCTAGGCGGCGCCTCCTGTGGGGACTCGGAGCCCACGGAGATCCAGGCCCCCGATCGACTCAGCGTTACGAGTCCTGCGTTTGCCGGCGGGGAGGACATCCCCACGGCCTTCACGTGTGACGGAACCGAAATCTCGCCGCCTCTGGAGTGGCAGGCCGATGCCGAGGAGTTCGTTCTGACGATGACCGATCCGGATGCCGGGGACTTCGTCCACTGGGTCGTCTATTCCATCCCGGGGCACGTTCGCGATCTAACAGAGGGGGAGCTGCCGGCCGGCGCTGTGGAGGGCGTCAACGACGCCGATGAAGCTGGCTACGCGGGGCCGTGTCCGCCCGAGGGCGACGCGCCCCACCGGTACGAGTTCACGCTCTACGCGCTCAACCGCGCCGTGACCTCCGACCTCGGTGAGGGCGCCACTCTCGACGAGGTGCTGGTCCCGATCGAGTGTTGTGTCGCGAGCAAGGGCACGCTGGCCGGGACCTACGGGCGGTGATAGCCGGGCAGCGCGCCTACTCGGACGCGGTGCGTTGGCTGCGTTCCGCTCGCCGTCGCTCGGACCCGTGGGAGCAGAGCCGGCGAGCCTTCCTCCCCAGCCTTGCAGCGGGGATCGCGGCGCTGTCCGCGATCGCGATCGTGTCCACGTCGAGCTTCGGCTTGCCGGGACGCAGCGCTCTGCGCACCGGGTGGCCCGGTTTCGTGTTGCTGGGGCTCGTCGGGGTGGCCGTCGTCGTCGCGCTGGCGCGGCGGCGCCACATCTCATGGGTGCTGGCGCGAGCGCGCGAGCCGTTCACTCGCCCGCTGACCGATGAGGAGGGCTACGCAAGCGTGGTCGAGGCACTGTCCTCGTGCCCGGCCCCCTTCCGCACGCGGTTCTTCATCGGGTGGGTGCTGGTGCCTGCGGCTCTATGGGGACTGGGGGCACTTCTTGCGTTTTCGTCCGCCTATTTCGTCGTCGACGCAGTGCTGGCGCGCCTCTCGGTCGATTGGTTCCATCCCGCTTTCGGCGTGGGGAATGCGTTTCTGAGCTACGTGGTGTTCAGAATCGGCGCGGCCCGCATCTCGACGTGGCGACTCGCGGTCAGCGCGCACCGCGCCGCCGCCGGAATCTACTGATCCCGTCGGCTCGGCGGTAAGGCCGCCTCGACCGACGCCCACAGCTTGGCCCCGTCCCCGTAAAGAACGTCCCCGGCCACGAGACCGGTCTCGGTCTCGATCTCGTCGACGATCGCGCGCCGCTCGACCTCAGACACCTCTCCACAATTGATCGCGATGCACGCGACCCGGGCGGTTCGCACCAGCGCGGCGTGCCGTTCGTAGGTCTCGACCATCTCCTTGATTGCGGGCAGCGCCGTGAACGGTGGCTCCTCGATCGCCGTGCGTCCCGCCTCGTGGCAGAGCACCAAGACGTCGGGTGAGCATCCGTGGAGGAGGCTCAACGTCACCCCCGAGTACGCGGGGTGCCACAGGCTTCCCTGGCCCTCGACCACCAGCACGTCGGCGTCGTCGGGCGCGTCGAGCACGAGTTTCTCGGCCGCCCCCGCCACGAAGTCGGCGATAACCCGATCGACCGCTATCCCCCATCCGGCGATCATGATGCCGGTCTGTCCCGTCGCCACGAACTCGGCGGCGAACCCGCGGTCGCGCGCGGCCTTGGTCAACTCGATCGCGACGGTCTTCTTGCCCACGGCACAGTCGCTGCCGACCGCGTGCACGATGCGCTTGTTCGATTCCAGCGTCTTCCCGGAGAACAGTGGGATGTCCCTCGGAGGCTCGCGGACGTCCCACAGGCGCGCCCCGTGCTCCGCGGCCAGCGACACGAGCTCCGGGTCGTCCCGAAGGAAGCGGTGGAGACCGTTGACGATCTCGAGGCCCGCTTCGATCGCCTCCGCTATCCAGGATCTCCAGTGCTCGGGCATCCACCCACCGGGAGTCGCCACGCCGAGCAGAAGGGAAGTGGGTTCGTGCGTGAGACCCTCTTTCACGGAGGCAACGATCGGCGCGTGGCTGGCGAGCTCCGGCATCACCTCTGCGAGAGAGCGCCCCGCGTGCTCGCCGTCGATCACCGCCGCTATCGAGTCGTCGTTGTAGTCGCCGCTGTAGCGGATGACTCCGTGCGCGGTCTTGGCGTTGCGAGCCTGGAGATAGTCGTCTGCGAGTACGAGCCAGCGTCTGCTCACGCCGGCGCTCCCGTGACGCCAAGTCCCGGAGTATCGGGCACAAGCAGCTCGCCGCGTTCGTAGGAGAGGCCGGGAAACGGGTCTTCGGCGAGAAGAAGCGGGCCGTCGAGATCGACGAAATCCGCCAGAGGCGCGACGTGCGCGCCGGCCGTGGCGGCGATACCGGATTCGAGATCGCAGCCGATCATGACCTCGAGCCCACAGGCGCGCGCCGTCGCGATCGCGCGCACGATCTCTCGGATGCCCCCCGCCTTGCGAAGCTTCACGTTCACTCCGTTCACCGCGTCGGCCAGCCTCGCGACGTCCGCGGCGGTGCAGACATCCTCGTCGGCGAACACCGGGATGGAAGTGCTTTCACTCACCCGCCGCAACGCGTCGGGGTTACCGGCGGGGATCGGCTGCTCACACAGCTCGATGTCGAAAGGCTCGAGCTCCCCGAGACGATCGATAGCCTCGTCCTCTCCCCAGCCCTCGTTCGCGTCGACCCTGAGCCGGCCCGGATAGACCTCACGGATGTGCGCGATCGCGTCCACGTCACCGTCGAAGCCGACCTTCGTCTTGAGGATCGGATGATCGGCCAGCGACCGGGCCCGCTCCACCATGGCGTCGACGTCCGCGATCGGCACCGTGACCGAGGTTGGGGGGGGCCTCCGGCCCTTGAGGCCCAGCAGCTTCGTCACCGAGAGCTGGGCGATCTTGCCGGCGAGGTCGTGGAGGGCGACGTCGAGCGCGCAGCGAGCGGCTCCCGGGGGCAGCACCTCGAGGAGCCCCTCGAGGTTGAACGGGTTCCCGAGCTCCCTGGGATCGAGATCCTCGAGTTGCTTGGTTACGGATTCGGCCGATTCGCCGGCACGGGGATCGGGAGAGGCCTCCCCGACACCCGCGACCGAGGCGAAGCGCAGGGTGACGAACACGTTCTGCACGTCATCCCACGTGTGGCTTGCGATCGTGAAAGGCTCCTTGAGCTGGAGCGTGAGGGGGGTGACCTCGAGCGACCAGCTCTCGCGTGACCACTTAGCCTGCCCCACGGCCTCATAATGTCACCATGAGCAAAAACACGATCAAGACGTACGTCCTGCTCGCCGCCCTCGGCGGCTTCCTGGTGCTTGCCGGCTCCTTCTTCGGACGGGGCGGCGCGGTGATCGGCCTCGTCATCGGGCTCGTCTTCGTCGGGGGGTCCTACTGGTTCTCGGACAAGCTCGCGATCGCCGCGTCCCGATCCAAGCCCGTGAGCGAGCAGGACCAGCCTCGCCTCTACGCCATCGTGCGGGAACTGACGACCCAAGCGAACATGCCGATGCCCAAGGTCTACATCTCACCGTCTCCTCAGCCCAACGCCTTCGCTACGGGTCGCAACGAGAGCCGCGCCGCGGTCGCGGTGACCGAGGGGCTGCTTCAGATCCTCGACGAGAGCGAGCTGCGCGGCGTCCTCGCGCACGAACTCGCTCACGTGAAGAACAAGGACATTCTCATCGGATCGGTGGCGGCCGCGATCGCCATGGGCATCACCTTCATCGCACGGATGGCGATGTGGGGGGCCATGTTCGGCGGCGGGCGCGACGATGAGGGCGGCAACCCGCTGGGACTCCTGGCGATGGCCATACTGGCGCCGGTCGCGGCGTTCCTGTTGCAGGCCGCGGTCTCGCGGTCGCGCGAGTACGAGGCCGACCGCAGCGGCGCGGGCCTCATCGGCTACGGCGAGCCGCTGGCGCGCGCCTTGGAGAAGATCCAGGCCGGGGCCAAGCAGGTCCCGATGAACGTCCATCCCGCGCAGGCGACGATGTACATCGTCAACCCGCTGACGGGGCGGAAGGTCAGCTTCGCTGGCCTCTTCTCGACGCACCCGCCGGTCGAGGAGCGCGTCGCTCGCCTCCGGTCCTGGCGTCCCTAGTCCCTAAGCGTTCTTCTTTCGGGGGAACCTCGGCGCCAAGGCGCCTCACTGGTTCCCCCCTCCCCCCTCCTTTGTGAACCGCCAGCCTCGGTTTCAGGCGGTCTCTCGGTTCACAAAGATCCGATCGGGATAAATCAGTCGAGCTCGGGCAGGGGGACGGCCCGGCGGGGGCGCCGCAGGTAGGGCCTGGCCTCGACCGCCACGATCGAGCCCAGGATCAGGAGGGCCCCGAGCCAGCCGGGGGCCGAGAGGGTCTCCGCCGCCAGCAGCCACGCGAAGAACCCGGCGAAGGCCGGCTCGCTGGCGAGGATCAGCGCGGTGCGGGCCGGGGACGCGTGCTGCTGGGCGTAGGTCTGGACGAAGAACCCCAGTGCGCTGGCGACCACCGAGGTCACGACCAGTGCCGACCACACCGTCGTCGAGCGCGGGATCACGAGGTCGCCCTGGGCCCCTGCGACGACGAGGCTGAACAGCCCGCAGACCGCAAGCTGCACCGCGAGCAGGGCTCCGACGTCGTGCGAGCGCACTCCTCGGTCGGTGGCGAAGATGTGGAATGTGAAGCTCACCGCGCACACGAACACCAAGAAGTCACCGAGCAGATGCAGCTCCTCGCTTCCGACCCCCGATAGAAGCCCGAGCCCGACCGCGGACGCCGCGGCGGCGATCCACGCGGCCCGTTCGATGTTTTGCGAGAAGAGCAGCGCCCCCAACACGGGCGTCAGGACCACCCAGAGACCCGTAATGAAGCCGGCGTTCGACGCGGTGGTGCGCTCGAGCCCGAGCGTCTGGAAGACGTACCCGCTCGTGAGGAACACGCCCATAACGGCCCCCTGCTTCCATCCCTCCCGCGTGAGCCGCGCGAGCTCGCGCCGGAACACGACCGCCACGATCACCGCGGCCGGGACGAAGCGATAAGCGAGAAACGTCATCACAGGGATGAGCGCGACCGCGTCCTGGACCATCACGAAGGTGAGGCCCCATACGGCCGCGACCCCGACGAGCGCGAGCTCCGCCAGCGGCAAACGCTTCACCGTTTTGTCTTCACATTCCGGCGCCTTTTCGTTTGGGCCCAGAAAACTACCGGGATGTGCAGACAAAACGGCGGGGTGGCAGGCTCACATGATGACCGACTCGGTGCGACGGCTCGCCACGTGGGCAACACGCCTGTCGCACTCCGACGTGCCCGAGGACGTGCTCGAGCTGTGCCGGGCCCAACGGCGCTCGGTGCTGGCAGCCATCGGGGCGTCCACCGGCAACGAGGCGGCCGGGCGCGTGCTCGAGGGAGTCGTGGCCACGGCCCCCGACGGTCCCGTACCCATCCCGGGGACCGGTCGCAGTGCGCGCGTCGAGGACGCCCTCTACGCCGCCGCGGCGGCCTCGGTGGCGCTCGACTTCGACGACTACATGTGTTTCGGGCACACCGGCCACTCCGCGGTGCTCGTGCCGCTGCTCCTGGCGGCCGAGACCCAGACCGGCGGCGCCGAGCAGATCGCCGCGCAGGCGGCCGCCAACGAGATCGAGGCTCGTCTCGGGGGGGCGTGCCTGATCGGTCCCCTCAACGGCCAGATGTGGTCCCACATCCACGCGGCCGGCGCGGCCGTGGCCGCAGCCCGGCTGATGGAGCTCGACGAGAACCGCTCCGCGCACGCGCTGGCCATCGCTCTCCACCAACCGCCGAGACCCTCCGTGGCGGGGTTCATGGGGGCCGACACGAAGCTGCTGATCGCGGCCGAGCCGGCGCTCGCCGGGCTGCGCGCGGCGCGCCTGGCGGCGGCGGGAGTCACCGGTCCTCTCGACGCTCTCGATCACCGCAGCGGTTTCTTCGGCGCGTTCTCGTTCGAGCCGATCCGGGGGCTGCTGTCGGGCCTCGGCGAGGGTTGGGCGACGAGGACCTTGAGCGTCAAGGCAAGGCCGGGATGCGCGTACGTGCACTCCGCGTTGGACGCGCTCTTCCGCCTCGGGGCCTCGACCGAGGTGAAGCGGGTGATCGTCGACGCCGGGGTTCTCACGTGCGGGATGGAGGCGCTCTCGGCGCCGTGGCGAGAACCGGCGACGATCACCCCAGTGGGCGTGACCTTCTCCGTCGCGTGGTCGGCGGCGGTCGCGCTTCTCGTCGGTTCCTACGGGCCCGATGAGCTGACGGAGAAATGGATCTCCGAACACGTGAGCGAGCTCGACTCGCTCGCGCGTCGCGTCGAGGTGCGACACGACCCAAGGCTGAGCGCGCTGGGTGCGCGCAGCTTCGCTCGACTGATCCCACCCCGGCTCGTACTCGGCGAGGTGGGGCGGCGCCGTTTGCTCCGCGCCGTGTTGCGCATGCGCGCGGAGCATCCCAAGGTGCGCCTCTCGGCGCGCGACGCCGTTGCGCTGCTGAGGGGAGCATCCGGAGCGGGAACTTCGAGTTTCTGGGATCCAGCCAGCCTCGCGGACTTCCGCATGGCGCTGCCCGCGCGCGTCACCGTCATCGAGAGAAGCGGAACGAGGCGATCCGCGGAGGTCGAAGTACCGGAGGGCGGGGCCGGACACCCCGAGATCGGGCCGGTGGAGACGAGCGTGGCCAAGCTCGCTGCATGGGGGCCGCGGCTGTGGGGTCAGGCGGGGATGGAGAAGATCGCCGCCGCGGTCGACGCCGATGGCTCGGACCTGCATGCGTTCTTATGAAGGACCTGCTGCACGCCCACCGTCACCATCCCGCCGAGCGCGTCGATCGGGTCCTCGAATCGAGCGAGAGGGGGATACGCGCGGTCAAGCTCTCCCTCCTCGGGCTGGGAGCGACGGCGCTCTTGCAGCTCTTCGTGTTGTCGGTGACGAACTCGGTCGCGCTTCTCGGCGACACCTTGCACAATTTCGGTGACGCGCTCACCGCGGTCCCGCTGTGGCTCGCCTTCAGCATCGGTCGGCGCTCGCCCAACCGCCGCTACACCCACGGCTACGGGCGGGGGGAGGACATCGCCGGGATCGCCATCGTCGTGACGATCGCCGTCTCGGCAGTGATCGCGGGCTTCGAGACCTTCTCCCGGCTCATCGATCCGGAGGACGTCGAGCGACTTCCACTCGTCATGCTCGCGGCCGTGATCGGGTTCGCCGGCAACGAGGCGGTTGCCCTGTACCGGATCCGTATAGGGCGCGCCATCGGCTCCGCTGCGCTCGTCGCCGACGGCTTGCACGCCCGCACCGACGGGTTCACGTCACTCGCGGTTCTGGCCGGAAGCCTTGGGGTTGCCGCAGGCTACGAGGTCGCCGACCCCATCGCCGGCGGCGTCATCACGTTGGCGATCGTTCTCGTGCTCAAGAACGCGGCGCGTGATGTCTACTACCGCCTCATGGACGCCGTGGATCCGGCGCTCGTGGATCGGATCGAGGAGGTGCTGGCCGGGGTCGACGGCGTCGCCGGCATAGACGGTGTGCGAGTCCGGTGGATAGGTCACCAGCTACGTGCAGAGGTCGACGTGACGGTGGACGGATCGCTCAGCGTTGTCGAAGCGCACGACATCGCGGAGCACGCCCATCATTCGCTCTTGCACGATGTCGAGCGGCTAACCTCCGCGATCGTGCACACGAATCCTTCGGGCGGTGATCGCGATCACCACGGCGTGACCGCCCATCACTTCCCCGAAGGAAGTTAGGCCACCGGCGCGACGCGGCCAGGCGGAGGCGTGGGGAACGCGTCCGGGTGCAGCACCCAAGCGAGGATCTCCACGCCGTCCACGATCCGGGGGCCGGGACGCGAGAAGTACGCAGAGGCGTCCACGGCGAACATGGGGGCTCCCAGCGCGGGCAGGTCGCTTGCCTGCCGGAGCGCGCCATCGAGGTCGTAACCGCAGGGCATGAACACGATGACGTCGGGATCGGCTTCCAACACCTCGCCCCAGGTGGATCGCCGAGAAGATTCGCCCACTCGCCCCAGGACGTCCCGGCCCCCGGCCAGCTCGACCATCTCAGGTACCCAGTGTCCACCGACGAACGGTGGATCGGCCCATTCGAGCGTGAGGGTACGGACGCGCGGCAGTCCTTCGGAAGTGGTTCGGATGTCCGAAACGCGCCGGCGGAGCTCAGCGACCAGGGCGCGGGCCCTCTCCTCGGCCCCCGCCGCGCGGCCGACCCGCTCGATATCCGAGATGATGTCCTCGACGGTATTCGGATCGAGTGAGATCACTTCCGACGTGCACCCGAGCTTGTCGAGCGCCTCGTTCACCTGCCCCGAGGGAACCGCGCAAACGCGGCACAGATCCTGAGCCAGGATCAGATCCGGCTGTATGTCGCGGATGAGGTCGTCGTCCAGCGTGTACAGGTACTCGCCACGCCCTGCCTTCTCACCGACCGCCCGGTCGATCTCCGCGGCCGTTGGCTCCTCCTCTAGGTCGAGTGACGTGTTGGAGACAACCGGCTTGGACCGCGCCTGCGGTGGGAAGTCACACTCGAACGTGACGCCGGCAAGCTCGTTCTCCAACCCAAGCGAGTAGACGATCTCGGTGGCCGACGGGAGTAGCGAGACGATCCGCACGCTCAAATGTTAGTGGACCGCCCGAAGAGGGCCCACTACTTTCCGCCCCGCGACTCGAGCGCCGCTCTGATTTGCTCGGCTTCCTCCGGAGACAGCCAGCGTGTGATCGAGTCGGCCACGGTGTCCGGCGTTATCTCCCTGCCCGATGCTCTCAGAGAGAGCACCGTCTTGTAGACGAAGCCGCGGTAGGCGCCGGGTACGCGCATCCCGGCGACGGTTCCGGATGCGCGCCATTCGTCTTCCAGAGCCTTTAGCTCGGGTCGATCCCACCACGCTTCCCGCGGCTCCGCTGAGACCTCGGGAGCGCGAAGAGGAACCACGTTCACCGGTTTCGAACCGGGGCGGCGCCACCCGGGCCGCTCGTGGAAGTCGGGTTCGTACAGAAGGCGCTTCGCGTCGAGGTTGCTCAGCTCCTCCGGTCCCTCGATCCTCAGCACGAGGCGCAGGGTCCGACCCTCGTCGTCGGGGATGTTGCCGGCATCGCGGAACGCGAGGCCCTGCTCGATCGTGAGCTTCACCGCGTTCGAAGGCGGGACATCGGAGTCAGGGTCGCGCTCACGCGCAAGCTCCCTCTCGAGGTCGCGCGTGCTCATGAGGTACCAGCCCTCGTCCAGCATCACCGGCGCGCGGGGATCCGGGTGGTCATGAACCCTCCGAACATGAGCAAGGCTCCTACGGCCAGAGAGATGGCGAATACCGAACCGCGACCGTAGCGAGCGAAGATGCTCCCGATGGCGACGACGAGCGTGCCCACGGCGATCAGGACGTTGGCCCGGGCGAGACGCCACAGGTCATCCTGGCGGCGGCGCGCGAGTCTCCACGCCGACCAGAGCGCGCCTCCCACGACCACCAGGGAGCCCGCGACCGAGTAATAGCGCGACAAGGCTCGGGGTCCCGCCGGCATCACGTCGCGACCCGAGGGGATCCCCGACACGTCGAGTGACGAGACGTCCAGGTCGGCCGAGTACACAACGATCCCCGCCGACACCGTAGCGATGAGAACGACGACCGCGCAGGCGTGCGCGACCCAACGGGGCGCCAGCAGGTAGATCGTTCCGAGGGCGAGTATCGGAACGTTCACGATCGCCCCGAACAGGTAGTAGACACGGAACCACGCGGTCGTCCAGCCCAAGAGCATCCCGGCCCCCGCCGCGAACGATGCTGCGGCAAACATCGCCAGCGCGATGCACCAGGCGAGCAGGTTGGGTCGCCTCCTCTGCATCCAGTTGCGCCCCAGCACTGCCGCGAGCACGCCGCTGATGCCCGCCGCCGTCATCGGGAAGGCCCACATAGAAGCCGAGCCTAGGACGTGACTGCGGCCGGAGGGTCAGCTCGAGGCGATCCCCTCTTTCACCTTGACGCGCTCGGCCCCCGCGTACACGTTGAATCGCCGACCGCGCAAGAACCCCACGAGAGTCATGCCAAAACGCTCCGCCACCGAAACCGCGAGACTCGACGGCGCCGAGACCGCGCACACGATGGGGACTCCGGCGGTAAGGCACTTCTGCATGATCTCAAAGCTCGCGCGCCCACTCACCATCACGACATGATCGGACAGCGGCAGCCGGTCCTCCAGGAGGGCCCAGCCCACGAGCTTGTCCACGGCGTTGTGCCGGCCGACGTCCTCGCGCACGCAGATCAGCTCACCGGACGCATCGAACAGCCCGGCGGCATGCAGGCCCCCGGTGCTCTCGAACAGCCCCTGTGCGGCCCGCAACGCGTCCGGCAACCCATACAGCACGTCGGTCTCTATCTCGGGACCCGGCGCAATCACTGTGCACCCGCGGATCTCGAGTGAATCCAACGTCGCCTTCCCGCAGACCCCGCAGGCGCTGGATGTATAGAAGTGACGTTCGAGGCCGCGCAGGTCGGGCATGAGGTCGCGCCGGAGCTCGATCGTGACGATATTGTACTGCTGCTCGGGATCGACGTCGGGATCCGTGCAATAGCGGATCTCCACCACGTCATCGCGCTTCGAGATCACGTCCTCTCCGCGCAGGAAGCCGGCGGCGAGCTCGAAGTCCGCCCCCGGAGTGCGCATCGTCACCGCCAGGGTGCGCGTCTCGCCGGCGACGGCGAGGCGGAGCTCCAGCGGCTCTTCCGTCGCCAGCTGATCCGACCGGAGACGGGCCGAGGCGTCCTCGACCACTCGAACGCGGGCCCTGGTCCTGCTCCCGGCGCGCATACGGCGACCCTATCCCTCGGCGGGCGGGGCGAGCTTTTCGGCTATCTCCACGGCCTCCGCGACCGCGGCCGCATCGTCGGCTCCCTGGGCACGTCGCCTCTCCACGTACCGACCCGCCAAGAACGTTGCCAACGGCGCGTTCTTGCGCTCGGTTCCATGAGCGACGACGCGCGCCAGATCGAGTAACGGGTTCTTTATCTCCCTCGAGAGGGACACGTCCTCGCCGGACCGCTCGCGCAGCGCGTCCGCATAGAGGTCCAGGAAATCGGCCATGCTCCCTTATACCCCGGCCAGCGAGAGCCCGGAACGCCGGAGCCCTTTTTCGTGGGCCCACACGTCGAGCGACAAGGTGGCGACGTCGTCGACGATAGGTACGACATCGCGCGCCTCCTTCTGTCGGAGATCGAATGTCTTGATGTAGCCGCGGCATGTGTCGCAGGCGTCTATACGAGCCCACGGCCGCCCCTCGGCCACAAAGGCTCCGAGCCGAGTCGAGTTGTCCTCGCCGCAGTGCGTGCAGACGGCGCGCGCGAACGCCCACCACCCGGCGCACCTCCCGCAGACGAGGTACCGCGGCGCGCCCTGCAGGAAACCTCCCGACTCTTCCACGATCGCCGAGCACTGGGGGACGTCGCCACAAACCGGACAGGCTGGTCCCGTCCACTCCTCGCGCGCGACCATGCCCGTCGGCGACGCGGCCACTTCGAGCACGGGCGCGGCCCCCACGCGCACCCACAGGGCCAGGCGAGGATCCAGCAGGCTCGTGTCGTCGAGCCACGATCCGATCAGCGTCGCACGCTCCTCCTCGGAGCGAGCGACGAGGTCCCCGCCCGCATCGATCAGGGGTTGAGGCGCGGCATCCGAGGCACTCAACGCGGCGACGGAGGCGCGGATCTCCGCGTCCATCGCGGGGATCCCCGCGTGCAGGTCGAGGAGCGGGAAGCGCTCGACGAGTCGATTCGCGAGGGCGTCGGCACCGACTTCTTCGGCGGCCGCCTGCACCACGGGATCGGCGATGCGGTCGCGCTGGCGCTCGAGAACGGCCCGCAGGAAGGCGAGCGGCTGTGGCGCGTCCGCGGTCGTTTCGAGGGCCGCAGCGCGCGCGACACGAACGTCGAGCTCGCCGGGTCCGCCCCTGGCTAGACCCTTCACCTACGAGCCGCGGCTTCCTTGCTGCGGAACCAGCGCGGATGGTGCCACGCGGCCCACGACCGGCTCACCCTCCCGCTCGTCATCCCGGCCATCGTTCCCGGCAGCATCACGGCGGACATGTAGACGTGAATGATGAAACCTGCGACCGACAGCAGGAACAGGATGTGGTGGACGAGCCGGAAGCTCTGGTTCCAGCCGGAGGAGAGCAGGTCCGGGAACCACAACGGCACGCCCGTCAACAGCAACAGGACTCCGGTGATTACCGCGAACCAGTAGTAACCCTTCTGCCCCGCGTTGAAACGACCGACGTCGGCTTCGCTGTGACCCTCGCGCACGTACCTCCTGATGCCGCGCATCCACTGACGATCGGAATCGTCGAACAGCATGTCGCGGATCCAGGCGAACAACATGACGATCACGCCGACCGTGAAGGCCACTCCGACGATCGGGTGCAAGAACCGGACCGTCTGTCCCCCGCCCAGGATGTCGTACAGCCATGCCATGCGCGGATAGCCGAGGGCCAGCCCCGACAGGATGAGGTAGATCATCGTGATCCCGACGAACCAGTGCACTATGCGTTCGAACGCCGAATAGCGCTCGACGGTGGCCTCCCGATGGGCCGCCTCTGCCGGAGTCGCGGTGGTCGCCATCAGGCCTCGTCTCCCGGAGCGCTCCGCTCCCTCTCTCGGGCGGCGGCGACCGCCTCTTCCTCCGGCGGCGGGAACCTCCGGCCGGTCCTCAGGAAGAACACTCCAGCGCCGAGCAGGCCCGCCCACATCGATACGCTGCCGATCTTCTTCAAGGCACTCATCAACGGGAAGAAGCCGAACGTCCTCTTGACAGACGGGTCCTTCGGGAGCCCGTACTCCTCGAGCATCTCGCCGCGTGGCACGACGTAGGACATATGGACCCCGTTGACCCCTTCGGGGTCGTAGTGGAGGGCATTGTCGAACCCCCGCTCCTTGAGCTTCACGACCTTCTCCTCGGCCCGGCGCACGATGTCCTCCTTCGTCCCGAACTGGATCGAGCCCGTGGGACACGCCTTCACGCAGGCCGGCTCGAGCCCATTACTCACCCGATCGACGCACATCGTGCACTTGTAGACCTTCTTGGTCTTGGTGTCGAAGCGGGGGATGTCGAACGGGCAGCCCGCGATGCAGTACTGACACCCGATGCACTTGTCCTGATCGAAATCGACGATGCCGTTCTCGTACTGGACCACGGCCCCCGGAGCGGGACAGGCGAGCAGGCACCCAGGCTCCTCACAGTGCAGGCAAGAATCCTTGCGAATGAGCCACGCGATGCCGTCCTCCTGATCGAGGTCGACCTCGTTGAAACGCATGAGGTCCCACGTGGCGGGGGTGAGATCCTCGTGACTCTGGTAGCCCCCGAAGTTGTGCGTCTCCTCGGTCTCGAGATCGTTCCACTCCTTGCAGGCGATCTCGCACGCCTTGCATCCGATGCAGAGGTCGATGTCGACGAGCTTCGAGACCTCGACCTGCGGGATCGAGTGGTCGCGGCGGATGTTGGTGCCCGAAGAGGGGGTTGCCGACCGCCGCCTTACCGCCAGCCCGAGCTCGGTTGTCATCGTCGCACCCCCTATACCTTCTCGAGATCCACGAGGAAGCCCTTGTACTCGGGCGTCGAGGTCGTCCCATCGCCGACATAGGGAGTCAGCAGGTTCGCCATCTGGGCGGCCTTGCCCTTGCTATGGCCGGCGGCGTAGTGCCAGTGGACCGGAATCCCGATCTGGTACACGACCTTCTTCCCCAGCCGCAGGGGGCGCATCCGCTTGGTGACGAGCGCGATCCCTTCGACTTGACCGCGTTTCGAACGCACCCTGACCATGTCGGTGTTCTTGATGCCTTTCTTCTCCGCGAGCTGTGGCGGAATCTCAACGAAGAAGTCGGGCATCGCCTCGACGAGCTGTGGGACGAACTGCGTCACGTAGTGCTCATGCTCCGTGAGCCTGTAGGTGGTCGCCACGTATGGGAACTCAGGATCGCCGACGTCCGCGAACGTCTCCTCGGCCCCATCGAAATAGATCGCCGTGGGGTTGCGCTGCACCATGCTGAACGGGTTCTCGATCGGCGAGTCCACCTGTTCGTAGTGTTCGGGGAACGGACCGTCGCGCGTTAGCGCCCCGGGAGCGAACAGCCGTGCCACGCCCTCGCCGGTCATGATGAACGCGCCCACACGATCGGAGGGCGGGGAATCGGGACTGATGTCGGGCACGTCGCCCACCCACAGCCTGCCGTTCCACTTGATGCCCGGACGCGTCGGGTCCCACGGGTTGCCGTCGGCGTCGGCCGAGGCCCGGTTGTAGAGCACCCGTCGGTTGGCCGGCCACGACCATCCCCAGTTGTGGAAGAAGCCCATCCCCGTTGGGTCGTCGGTGCCACGACGATCCATCATGTTCCCGTCTTCGGTGAACGACCCGGTGTAGATCCAGTTGCCGATCGCGGTGGAGCCGTCCTCCTGGGCATCGAGGAAGGTGGGGAGCTGAAGCCCGGTGCTCAGGTCCCTCCCGTTCATCTCCTTCGAGGCCTCCTCGAGCGGCGGATTCTCCGCGATCGAGTAGGGCCACGTGAGGTTCAGGATCGGGTCCGGGAAAACCCCCCCTTCCTCCCGGTACAGGTCCTGAAGACGGAGCAGGAGCGCGGCGAGGATCTCGTTGTCGTCTTTGATGTCGCCTTCCTTCGGCATGGCGGCATGCTTCCACTGCGCCCAGCGGCCCGAGTTGGTGAACGCGCCGGACTTCTCGATCCAATGGCTGGTCGGCAGGAAGAACACCTCGGTCTGGATGTCTTCGGGCGCGAGCTCCGAATCGGGGGCTCTCCAGAAATCGGCGGAAGCCGTGATGAAGGGGTCCATCACGACGAACCACTTGAGGCTGGCGAGCGACCGGATCATGCGGCCCGAGTCCCCACCGATGTTCACGCTCGACATCCCCGAGTTGAACAGACCGTGCAGCCTGCCCTGCAGTGCCTCGTTGTGGTAGGTGAGCCACCCCCAGTCCTTGTCGGGCTTGGGAAGCCACGAGAAGGCGAAGTCGTTGTTCTCCGTCGCGGCGTCCCCGTACCACACCTTCAGCAAGCTCACGATGAACTTCCGGAGGTTGGCGCCCAAGAAGTTAGCCGACGTCGGGTCGAGTTGCGCCGTCGTGGCGCCGTTGACGTAATCGTCGATCGTCTCCGCGCCGGGACGCGGAGCGGGCAAGTAACCCGGGAGGATCTCCCACGACTGCGCGTTGTCGGTGTTGCCCTGGATGTTGGCGTGACCGCGTTCGGCGTTGACGCCCCCACCCGGCTTCCCGACGTTGCCCAGCAGAAGCTGAAGGATCCCGATACCCCGGATTATCTGCACCCCGGAGGTGTGGTGGGTTAGCCCCACGGAGTAGACGACGCTGCCGGACTTGTCGGGCGTGCCCGTCGCTCCGAAGGTTTCGGCGATCTCAACGAACTTGTCCTGCGAGATGCCGCAGACCTCCTCGACCATCTGAGGCGTGTAACGGGAGAAGTGCTCCCTCATTAGTTGGAAGACGGAACGCGGGTGCTGCAAGGTCTTGTCGCGCCTTGCGAATCCCGGCTTGGCCTGCGGCGCCCTCGTGTCGTCGGGTGTCGGCGGCTTCTTGCCTACTACGTTTCCTTCGGTCTCCGTCCCCGGGATCCGCTCGTAGTCCCACGTGGACGGCGTGTAGGCACGCAGCTCAGGGTCGTAGCCGGAGAACAGCCCATCGTTGAACTCGAAGTCCTCCGACACGATGAACGACGCGTTCGTGTGCAGCTTGACGTAGTCCTCGTGATACAGCTCGTTCTGGAGAACGTGATTGATCAGGGCTCCGAAGAACGTCACGTCCGTCCCCGCCCGTATCGGAACCCACGAGTCGGCCGTGGCCGACGTCCGGGTGAAGCGCGGATCGACGTGGATGATCTTCGCCCCGCGCGTGTCGCGCGCCACAAACGCCCACTTCCAGCCACAGGGATGGTTTTCCGCGGGATTGGCCCCGATGACCAGGAAGACGTCGGTGTTCTTGAAGTCCACCCAGTGATTGGTCATGGCCCCCCGGCCAAACGAGGCGGCCAAACTGGCCACCGTGGGGCCGTGTCAGACCCGGGCCTGTTGTTCTAACCCCACCGTCCCCAGAGCACGGAAGACCTTCGTTACGAGGTAACCCTCTTCGTTGCTGATGGTGGCCCCGCCGCCCCACGCGAAGCCTTCGTTGCGGTTGACCGTGTTGCCGTCGTCGTCCTTCTCGATGAAGCGCTCATCGCGCGCGTCCTTCATGAGGCGCGCGATCCTGTCGAACGCGTCCTCCCAAGAGATCTCCTCCCACTCGGTCGCGCCGGGCCTGCGAACGAGGGGCGCCTTGGTGCGCGCCTCGCTGACCGCGAGCTGCATCGTCGACGCACCCTTGGGACACAGCGAACCACCGTTGATCGGGCTGTCCGGGTCGCCTTCGATGTGAACGAGGTAGGGCTTTGCGTTGAAGGATGTGGTCTCGCCGTGACCCGCGACATAGGCGATCATCGAACAGCCCACCGCGCAGTAGGGGCACACCGATCGCACTTCTTTGGCCCGATCGATCTTCAGACCGCGCACCTGGGCGTAAGCGGGCTGGAGATCGAATCCGAAGGTTGCCCACGCGGCCCCCGCGCCCCCGACCGCGGAAAGCTTGAAGAAGTCCCGACGAGTAAGTTCCACGGCGGCCCACCCCCCACACATGTAGGGCCGCCTCTTTGAGTACGGCCCCCGCGCCCACTCAAAGGTCTATCGAGCGCGCATATTACACTTCCCAGGTAATTCCGGTCGGGGTGGATCTGCCGGTCGGAATGCTCGAATTGCTTGGGGGGATCGTGGCGACCGAGGCCGACGTCCGAGAGGTGCTCGCAGGTGTCGAGGACCCCGAGCTTCATCGCCCGATCACAGAACTCGACATGGTGCGGGGGGTCGTCGTCGAGCCGGCCGGAGTGCGGGTCTCGATAGCCCTCACCGTCCCCGGCTGTCCCCTCAAGGCCAAGATCAACGACGACGTCTCCGCAGCGGTGCGCTCCCTGGGGGTGGACCGGGTGTTCGTCGATTTCACGTCCATGACCGACGAGCAGCGGGCCGCTCTTCGCACCCGGCTCCACGGGAACGGCCCGGCCTCGGCCCCCGAGGCGTTCGGTCGGTCGCGCGTGATCGCCGTGTCTTCCGGCAAGGGAGGGGTGGGGAAGTCCTCTGTGAGCACGAACCTCGCCGTCGCCCTCGCTCGGCGAGGCAAGCGCACGGCCATCATCGACGCCGACGTCTACGGGTTCTCGATCCCGCGCATGATCGGTATCGACCGCAAGCCCGTGATCATCGACCGGATGATCGTGCCCCCCGAGGCCTACGGCGTCGCCGTGATCTCGATCGGCTTCTTCGCCTCCGAGAACAGCCCGGTGATCTGGCGGGGCCCGATGCTCCACAAGGCCCTCACCCAGTTCGTCACCGACGTCTACTGGGACGATCCCGACCTCGTGATCGTCGACATGCCCCCGGGAACGGGAGACGTCTCGCTCACGATGGCGCAGTTCCTTCCGGCCACCGAGGTGGTCGTCGTCACGACCCCCCAGCCCGCCGCCCAGCGCGTCGCGCAGCGCGCCGCGTACATGGCGCAGAAGGTGAACCTGACGGTGTCGGGTGTGATCGAGAACATGAGCTGGTTCACCGGAAAAGACGGCTACCGCTACGAGATCTTCGGTTCGGGAGGGGGAGCGCTGTTGGCCCAGGAGCTCGGGGTCCCCTTGCTCGGGCGCATCCCACTGGTGCCGGAGCTCCGTGAGGGAGGAGACATCGGGACGCCGATCGTCGTGTCGGAGCCAGAGTCGGAGGCCGCGCGCGCGATCGAGGAGGTCGCCGCCGGCCTGCTCGACCTGGCCCCGCGCCGGATAAATCTCCCCGTCCTGAACATCAGCCCTCCCGGCTAAGAAGGCGTTTCTGCGGATGCGCAGTGGGAGCAATCGCACCACGCGCGCAAGGTGTCCCACGCGTACACCCCGGTCTCGTGGCGGTCGTTCCATCTGAGGTTCAGTCCCCACGCGCCGACGAGCTCGGCCCCCTCGACCCCGAGTCGCTCCGGCGCGTCGGGGCCGGGCCAGACGGGTTGGTCGCGCTTGCGCTGATCGACACAGAACGCGCACGTACATTGCCGCCGTAGCTTGACGAGGTCGTACCGGCTGATGTGGTCGTCGGACCACTCGACGACGAGCTCGTCCCGCCCGACGTCGATCGACTTAGGGGGAGAGATCATCCTCCGATGTAAGACATCTCGACCTTGGGGATCAAGACGGTGTGCGACGAGCGGATCTCTGAGTAACGGTCGTCGCGCACGCGCCAGATGCCCGCGATCGCGACGGAGATCTCATCGTCGGCGGCCCCGCTCCGCATCAGCCCTCGCAGGTCATGTCCGCTCGTTGCGAAGAGACACGTGAACAGCTTGCCGTCGGCGGACATGCGCACGCGCGTGCAGTCCCCGCAGAACGGCTGCGTCACGGACGCGATGACGCCGATCTCGCCACTCCCGTCGCGATAGCGGTAGCGGTTCGCGACCTCGCCCGAGTAATTGG